>JAZODZ010000517.1:0-9169 GCA_045597285.1 Myxococcota bacterium | reverse complement strand
ACCGTCATTTCCATTGTTTTGGCGTCGATTCGATACACGCTCGCCGGAAGTTTGAACGACGTAAACTTGAAATAGAGGTACTTGTCTTTGTTCAGACCGTGCATCGTTCCAATCGATCCCTTGTCCGGAAGGGCTATCGTTTTCAAATGCCGTCCGTTCAGGCTGTAAACATTCAGTTCGTTCACGACATCCTTGAGCGTGACGACAAACAGCTTGTTGCCGACGATCGCGAAATCCTGAATCACGCTGTCTTCCGATTCGGGAACGATGACTTTCCACTTGTCTTTGTTCAGATTCGGGAGAACGAGTTTAGGCACTTTCGTCTGTAAATCGATCTTGACGATTTTGAATTTCGGCGAATCGTCATTCGTGAGCAGATACATGATGCCGTCGACGACGATCGGCATATAGGTCATGTTTTTTTGCGTCGGTATGTCGATCCAGCGCGGCTCTTTCTTATTCAAATTCTGATATCTCAACGTGTTGCCGTTCCATCCGTCCTGAATCATATAGGCGAGGATTTGATGATCTTCCGACAACGAGACGTAATGAAATTTAGTTGGATCGTCGAGTGCTTTGACGATGACCGGATCGTTGTTGGCGTCGGTGCCGAGTCTGTGCAACCGGATTTCGGTCTTTCCGGGGCGTTCATCGACCGGAATCGATTCGTCGGTCGGGAACCACGTGTAATAAAACCCATAGCTGTCGCCATCGTAATTGACGTCCCACTCAGGATCGGCGTAACGTCCGCCTTCAATCTTATCTTCCAGGTTTTGTCCCGTTTCGACGTCCATGATGTAAACCGTGGCCTGATCCGCGTTGTTCTTTTTCAGCGTATAGGCCATGAGTTTTCCATTGGGATCGGGATAGATGTCGCCAATCGAAATGGAACCGTCATCGGACAGTTTGTTCGGATCGAGCAGGACACGCGGTTCTGCCTGGGGATTGGCGAGGTCTTTGACGTACACGATGCTCTTTTCGTCCTTGGGGCCGCGTTCGAAATAGAACGCTTTCTGTTTTCGGACGATGGGTGTCGAAATGGCTGCGACATCGAGAAGCTCGGCGAGCCGGGTTTCGAATCCGGCGCGTGTGGGCAGTTGTGAAAGCCATGTTCTGGCGCGTGAATCCTGGGCTTTTATCCAGGTCTGGACATCCGCATTCGAGGCGTCTTCGAGCCAGCGGTAGGGATCGGGCACTTTCTGTCCCCACAGTTCGTCGAACGCGTCGCCCGGGCGGTTGTCCGGATGTGCGGAAAGGCCGTAGGCATCGAGGGCGGGTGCCTGTTCGACGGGCTGTGCCTGTTCGACGGCGGGCTGTGTCGGTTCTGCGGCCGTGTCTGCGGCTGCCTCGATCGACGATGGTTCACTGACGGGGGCTTCAATACTGGTTTCGGGCGCTTTGGTGCAGCTCGTGGCGATGACTGAAAGGGCAATCATAAAGACTATTTTTTTCATGGGAAAACCGTTGGGGCTTCGAGGGGCATTGAATTGAATAGGGCCGCGCGTATGCGAATAGCGCGGCCGGCACGCCGTATGTCAATAGGCGTGCCGCACCAAAAAAGAGGCTGATGAATGGGCAAATAAAAAATATGCCGGCAAAATACCGGCATAAATGTGCGTTAAATACGCGTAGATTCAGGATTTGAAACGATTAATCCGGCGCGCTGCAGCGGCAGACTTCCGCGATGCTCGTGATGCCTTCGAGGACTTTGTTGAGGCCGGCCATGCGAAGGGACTGCATGCCGAGGCGAATGGCTTCCGCCTTGAGTTCTGCCGTCGAATAGCCCTGGAGCACGGCGTTTCGGAGTTCATCGCCAAACACCATGACTTCGTACAAAGCGACACGGCCTTTGTAACCGTTGCTGCACTTGTCACAGCCGGGGCCGGGTTCGTAAATCGTGCAGTTGAGTTTGTCTTCGGGCATTTGGGCATCGCGCAGAACCTGCGGATCCAGATGTGCTTCTTTTTTGCAGTACTGGCAGAGCTTTCGTGCAAGTCGCTGAGCGAGGATCAGGTTGACGGAACTGCAGACGAGGAACGGTTCGATACCCATGTTGAGGAGTCGGCTGACCGTCGAAGGCGCGTCGTTCGTGTGGAGCGTACTCAAAACCATGTGGCCCGTCAGAGCTGATTTGACCGCGATTTCAGCCGTTTCAAAGTCTCGGATCTCGCCGACCATGATGATGTCAGGGTCCTGACGGAGGAAGCTTCGAAGCGCGGCGGCGAAGTTGAGGCCGATGGCGTCGTGCATCTGAACCTGGTTGATGCCGGCGAGGTTGAATTCGACGGGGTCTTCTGCGGTCGAGATATTTTCGGTTGGCTGGTTGAGTTCGGCGAGTGCGGAATAAAGGGTCGTCGTTTTACCGGAACCCGTGGGGCCCGTGACCAGAACCATGCCGTAAGGACGATGAATGGCAGCTTTGAAATCGGCGAGTGCTTTCGGCTCAAACCCGAGCTTCGTCATGTCGAGCTGCAGGTTAGATTTGTCGAGCAGACGCATACAAACCTTTTCGCCGAAAAGCGTGGGGAGAATCGAAACACGGAAGTCCATTTCCTTGCCGCCGCCGAGTTTCAGTTTGATACGACCGTCCTGCGGGAGACGGCGTTCGGCGATGTCGAGGTTCGACATGATCTTGATACGGCTCACGATGGCGTTCTTCAGTTTTAGAGGCGGCTTCATGACTTCTTTGAGGACGCCGTCGACGCGGAACCGGATGCGCATCATCTTTTCATACGGTTCCATGTGGATATCTGAAGTCTTGGTCTTAATGGCATCGATGAGGATTGCGTTGACGAGACGGACAACGGGCGCCTCGCCGGCCATGTTCGTCAAATCGACGGCATTGACTTCTTCTTCCTCGTCGCCGTATCCGATTTCATCAAGGTCGAAATCTTCAAGCGCATCGCCATAATCGAGGGCGTTATCCTGCTCCGGCATCGGCATTTCCTGCTCTTTTTTGCCGCCCGCAGACTTGTTGTAGAACTTGTTGATGGCATCGTTAATGGACTGTTCGCCGGCGACGACGACTTCGATGTTGAAGCCCGTCATGAATTTGAGATCATCGATCGCAAACATGTCGGTCGGGTCGCTCATGGCAACGACGAGAATCTGTCCGACGCGGTTAATCGGCAGGCAGCAATGTTTCAGCGCCTTTTCTTTGGGAATGAGCTTGAGAATGTCAGGGGCGATGCTTTCGATTTCTTCGAGGCGGACAGAGGGCACGCCAAACTGACGGCTCAAAAAGTTCGTCATGTCGACTTCGCGAACGAAGCCGAGTTTGGTCAGCTGTCCCGAAAGGCGGCCGCCGCTTCTGCGTTGTTCATTCCGTGCTGCTTCGAGCTGTGCGCCAGTCACGATCTGGCTTCGGAGTAGCATTTCACCGAGTTTCTGCTCTTTTACCGACATGGTTTCTCCTGGAAAAAACGTAAGAGGAAAAAACTATTAAAGATATGAAATTAAGATTTGTCTTGGCAGTGCCCTGCCTATGCCGTTGGCATACGTCAGGGCTTCGCGGCTATCGGCATAGCCGATACGCCGCTTTTCCGATGCTATTGCATACGCATCGGAATCGCGATGGTTTCGTTTCCCGCACGTGTAGCTGAAAACCGATTCCATCGCTGCACAGATCACATGTCGATATCGCCGAATGACGTGATCTGCTGAATCCGGGCGTATCGTTCACGGATTTGTTGAGCGTCCGCCTTTTTCAGGCCATCGAGACTGTACCCCTCAATCGTGAAACTCGCAAGCGCGGTTCCGACGACGACGCCCTCACGAAGCGTTGCGTCTGTGACTTTGCCGTGTCTTGCCAGCGTTCCCATCAGGCCGCCGGCAAACGTGTCGCCGCATCCCGTCGGGTCGAGGATATCGCGCGTCGGATATGCCGGACACATGAAAATGCTGTCTTTGTGAAGCATAAACGCGCCAAACGCGCCGCGCTTGATGACGACAGTTTCGGGCCCCATCGACTGAATCTCACGCGCCGAATCGACAATGCATTTCTTTCCGCTCAAAAGAGAGGCTTCGGCCTCGTTCAGAACGAGAAGATTGATTCTGGCAAGGACTTTACGAAGGTCTGCGTTCTGCGTGTTGATCCAGAGGTTCATCGTGTCGGCAGCGACGAATTTGGCGTTTGCCTGCTCGACAACCTTCAACTGAAGGGATGGGATGATGTTGGCGAGGAAGAGAAAATCGCAGTTTTTCTGCGCGTCGCTGAGTTTGGGTTCGAAATCGGCAAAGACATTGAGATCCGTTCGCAGCGTCGTGGCTTCGCCGAGTTCCTCGCCGTAAACGCCCTGCCACTGGAAAGTCTTGCCGCTGCGCGTATAGACAGACGACAAGTCGACGCCGCGTTCGACGAGAAAATCGAGGCGCGAACGGTCAAAATCCTCGCCAATGACAGCGATGATCTGCGGACGGCATAAAAGCCCGGAGGATGCTGAAAAATATGTTGCTGAGCCGCCCAGGCCCTTGCGTTCCCCACCGTTCGGCGTGGTCACGGTATCCAGTGCTATGGAGCCTACTACGATTAACGAGAATGCTGTGTCATGTGTCTTTGTACCAGAATCGGACGACATTGTTTGGCCCTTCCTTACACGCGTGTAGATTGAATTTAGCCCACGTTTTTTCTCCGTGTGTTTTTACAACACATTGGGGCTAATATTTTTACCACATTAACCTACATAATCGCAATTGATAGTTGATAAATCGATGATGGATTTCGATTTTCATGGGATTCCAACCATACCCCCACTTGCACAAATGAATCGAATTTTGTAAAAAGCCGCGATTTTTTGTCACTCTGCAGAAGGATGGTAGAGTCAATGGATTTGTTCAGTCAATTGCCCGACGATGCGCCGGTGACAAGCGACGAGCTAAGGAACAGCTCACTTGTCAAACGTTTGCGGGTTCTTCTTCACGCCTACCCGCTATTTCAGTTAAGCCAGTCGGATACACGGCGTGATGAGGCGTTTCGCCATTACGATACTTTGACGATTGCGCTCAAGATAATGGACATCGTCGCCGAACGCATGGGGATGGAAGTCGAGGCGGATCGGGAGTATGTCGATTTTGCCCTTGGGCCTCTTCTCGACGGGATGGATCGGCGAGCGGGTTTGGTTCCGGATGTGACTCGTCACGTCCAGATCGTCGATCGAGTGCTTGCGGCGCTGAAGAATGACAGCGATGCGCGTCGGCCTTTCAAACTGCCCTACATCGACATCGATGCCGCCGGGGATGTGACCGAGCGGCAGCTCGAGTTCCGCCTGATTCAGGATGCGTTCGGCCTCGATGGGACGACCGTCATGCGCCTGACAAACGAGGCGGTGAACCTTTATTTCAATGCGCTCGAACTCGATCTCGAAGACAGCCAGGCGGCGACCGAGGCGATCGTGCATTCCCAGATGTGCCGCGGCAAATTCGACGATGCTCGCCGAAGTGCCCACTATGCAGTGCGGCAGTCGCGCCTTTACTGCGACCGTCTGCGGCGACTTTTGCGCGACACGCAGCGCGATATTTCGCGCGTCGACTGGGTCAACAACGCGCCAAAACTCATCGGCGAGGCGATGGATCACCTCGAAGCACGACTCGATGTCGAACAGAAGATCATTCTTACGGCGAGTGATCGGCTCGATGCGCTGACGCCAGGGACGCCGGAATCGATTGCCGTGGCGCGTGTCGTGCAGGCCATTCAGGTGTGCATCGAAACGCACACGATTCTTCAGCGCGAACTGATGACGGCGCGAACGACGTTCCTCGACAGCCAGGCCCAGCAGGCGTTTGTTTCGGAAAAGGCTTCGTCGATGCCGAATCTGATGGCCGAGGTCGTGGAACCGCTCATGGGCATGGCGGTGAACGATGTTTTGGAAGTCGTCGACAATACACTTCCGCACTTGATGGCGCCGAGGATTCCAACGCAGGTTTCGCTGTGTTTCCTATTCGATGGGCTTTTGCGTCCAAAACGCCAGCTGCGGCGCGAATGGATCGATATCGAGCCGATCGAGGCCGATCATTTTTCGGGTGACATTGCTCGCTATAGCGAAGGCGACCGCAATATCGTGGAACACCTGCTCAGAAGCATTGTCCACGGCACGACGCTGAGCGATTTGCTCGCGTATGCCCGTGTGCAGCGCTTTACCCGCGTGCAGTGCGAGATCATCATATTGCTGATCATGCAGCACTTCGATGTGGAGAGTACGGAAAAGCCGATCGTTCGCGTCGAGAAGACGGGGGCGCTGCTGACGGATACAGAGTATTACGGCGACGAAGTGTGGATTTCGCCGTTCGAGTAATGCCGGGGATGGCCCCGGTGAAGTTTTCAAATTTGCCCGACAACAGGTGTCGGGCCCATGAAAGTTGAGAGAATGCGATGTCTCTTGAAATAAGCGATGTTTTCCGCGCCGCGACCCTGATTCAATGGGGGCTTCAGCCGCGCGTTCGTCCGATTCAGAATGCGGAATACCGCGAACTGATTCGGGAATATCTGAACCGAAGTGAATTCCGCGATGTCGTGGCCGAGATGAGCGACGGTCTCGGGCTTTATGTGTTGAATGTGAGCGAGCATGGGATTGTGCTGAGTCCGCGAGAGGGGAGCGTATTCTGGATGCGGTCGTCGGAATTCCGGCCCGGCAGCTCGACCTCCGATGCGCGTCTTCTGGACGGGCTTGTCGAGATCACGATTGCGGCGACGGTGTTTCCGCGGGCTCGCGATCTGGAGGATGACATCAACCGGCCGCGTCCGCCGGTGACGATCGACGAAGTGGACGATTCGCTTCGCGCGATTTGTGCGCGGATGAAAGAGTATTTTGCCGGCGTGGATCCGAACACGGACGACGTTCGGACGGGGCTTTACGATGCCTGGCGCGTCTATGATGCCACGCTTGCGAGGCGCGAGACGAAGGACGGGCGCGAATCGAGAATGTCTTCGCGGCGCATTATCCGTTACAACCTCGACAGGCTGAAGGATTTCGGTTGTTTTACCGAAACGCGGTATTCGGGCAAGGAAGCCTGGCAGCCTACTCGCCGCTACAACGTTCTCGTTCAGGAATTGGCAGCTTCTCGCCTGTTTGACGAAGTCATGCGGATAAAGAATGGCAAGGATAACCAGGAACTCGTGACCGAAGAGGAACCCGCGATGTCGGATGAGGTTCCAGTGGAAGACTGGGGGGCGGAATTTCGCGACAGTTCGGTGGAAATCGATCAGCTCGGCGATGCGATTCCCAAGGAAAAACCTGCGAGTGCTGTATCTGCGGATGAAGATGACGACGAAGCGTTCGAAGACGGTTTCAGCATGGACTTCGATAGCAGCGATGACGATCTCGATGATGCCGGGACGTTCGTGGACGAGGATGACGATCCGGGTATGGAATAACAGGGCGAGCCGTATGCACCGCAGGTGCAAAGGCGAGCACTCATAAAATGGCGAGCCGTAGACGTTCCGTGGAACGTCTAGGCGAGCCCGGCGAGCCGTATGCGCAGAAGGCGCAAAGGCGAGCGTCTAAAATAATAAATGACTAATACGAAATACCAAGTGTCGATTTATTTAAGGATGCCCATCCAGCATTTTTAGAAACCATGTCATTCCAGGTAGCTTGAGAAATGCCGCTATCTTTGAAGGCGTTCGAATAACTCGTTACTTTCGTGACATTCCAGCCAGAAAGATTGACGTCAAACTGAGGCGTGTCATAAAAAGTATAGTGTAAACCGGTTAATACAGGTGTTTGCCATTCAGACAGCCCATCGCCCTTAAATGACTCGGTACCGAAAAATAATAAGTCCATATTGGTGACATGTGTCGTGTCCCAATTGTTAAGAGGACTGTTGAATTTTTCGCAATTCCCAAAGGTTCTGCTCATTTTTGTAATTGTTGAAGTATCCCAGCGATTGAGGTTTGAATTAAAATTGGGTGAATCACCAAACATACCATTCAGACTCGTTATTCCAGATAAATCGGGAATATCAATTTCGGATACTTTTGTTAATGCGTCTTGAAACATAAAGGCTGACTCACCTAGCTTAACCGGGCCGAAAGATACCACTTGTGTCAGGCTCGCTGTATTCAAAAAGGAATAATGTGAGGTGTGTCCATCCATGCACATAATAATACAGTGTTCCAATTCGTATTCAGGTGGATTGTCGAGGTTTGATTGACATAACGTTTCGCATTCTTCAGGATCTCTTCTTGCCTGACTCATAGACCATTCTTCGAGCACACCAGTAACTTTGACATGGTAGGTGCCTGCTTTCGAATAAGTATGTACTCGAGCTGAGGCACATTCTGTAAAACTTTCAGACGATCCGTCACCCCAATCTATTCTGTAATTGCAATGATCCGAGCCACCGGGAAAATATATCTTTTGATCGTCTGTATCTGTCGTCCAGACGGTTTCGAAAACTTTTGGTGCACATCGGCCGTCGTTTCGACAAAAATAGTCATCATTGATACACTGTTCATCGGATGTACACTTTGTAGAACAATGATTATTTAAAAAGCTGTCACAAAAGTTGGTGCATCCGGCTTGATATGTTTTACTGCAATCTTTGCCTTGATCTGATGCAGTTTCATATTTATCATTCATATAATTGTTATTGATGTCGGGAATACAGGATAATCCGTTATTTCTATAATTAGTTTCGCACAGACATGTTGCTTCGTTTGAACCATCGCCTTTGATAATACAAGCACCATGCCCGGAACAAGTTTGTCCTTCGCATGGATTGGGAGCCGGATCGTTTTCGACGCAAAGATCAGGCTTTGATTCTTCGGCGTGATAACCCTGTTCGCACAAGCAGACACCCACGCCGTTTGCATTAAAGCAAGTGCCATGTCCGCAATCGACATCTTTACATCCATCTGCATCCAATTCACATTCCGTTCCGTTACCGGCGACGTGATACCCTGCATTGCAAATACAAATAGGCGTGTTGTCTTGTTTTGCCGCGCAGATTCCCTTGTCATTGCAGGTAATCCCTGCACACGGATCGATCACGGGATCGTTTTCGACGCATTTCGTGAGGTCTTCAGCATCGACGTGATACCCTGCATTGCAAATGCAAATAGGCGAGTTGTCTGTTTTTGCCGCGCAGATTCCTTTGTCATTGCAGGTAATCCCTGCACACGGATCGATCACGGGATCGTTTTCGACGCATTTCGTGAGGTCTTCAGCATCGA
>JAZODZ010000516.1:0-2114 GCA_045597285.1 Myxococcota bacterium | reverse complement strand
GTCGGGTGGTGGCGGCGGGGGCAAAAAAAAGGGCAGTCCGGGTTTCGGCGCATGCGGTCTAAAAAAATGTTCTTGCGGTCGTCCCGTCCAGAATGCCTTGCCTTCGAGCACTTTGAGGCGGTCGTTGTCCCGCATCGTCAGTCCGAATCTCTGTGGCGCATTGGGGGCAAGCAGTTCGTTGTATGTCGCGATTTGTGCCTCGCTTAAGAAATCGTCTTTTTGGTGTTTGAGATAGTCGCTGATCTCACTGGCAGGTTTCCCGCGCAGTTGTGCATTCAGCATATCCTGCAGAAGCTCAATGCTGACATTGGCGACAAACCCTTGTTCAATCATCACCGGTCTCATCAGCGTCGTGACACAGATAAATGTCAGGATGTATGCGATGGCAATGGCCAAAAACGTTTTCAAAAACAGACCAGCCCCGAGCTTGAACTTGTGGCGGGGCTGGCTGGCATTATTCTGGGAGTTGGACGAATCGTTGCGCAAGGGGATGCCGTATAGAAAAGTAGGTTAGTCCTGGCTAACCAGCATATAGCCGGTGCCGCGTACGCTCTTGATAAAGCGCGGCGATTTGCCGTTGTCGTCGATTTTGTTGCGGAGACGCGAGACGCGCAGGTCGATGCTTCTGTCTGCACCGTCCCATTCGATGCCGCGGATTTGCCGATAAATCTCTTCTCGCGTCAGAATCACGCCCTGATGTTCAAAGAAATAGCTCAGCAAATCGAATTCGCAGCTCGTGAGGTTCACGATTCTGCCGTCGACAATCGCGAGCCGTTTCTGGACGTCGATCTGAAGCGAGCCCTGCGACTTGACATTCGGCACATTGGAATCGGATGTCGCATTGTCGGCGATGCGTTTGTAAAGGTTCAAAAGGTTGGTGATACGTGCGAGCAGAACCCGGGGTTTGACAGGTTTTACAAGGTAATCATCGACGCCGATTTCGAGTGTCACGATTTCATCCACCTCGTCTTCATGGGCCGTGACGATAATGATGGGATTATGAAAATGGGGCCGGATTTCGCGGCAGATGGCTTTGCCGTCTTTATAGGGCAACATGTAGTCGAGTATGACGAAATCGGGTTTCTCATTCAAAATGCGATCGACAGCCAGGTCGCCACGGTATTCAACAGCCACGTCAAAGTTGTTGCGTTCCAGGTATTCTTTGGTGGCTTCGGCGAGTTTCTCGTCATCTTCCACGAGCATAATCAGTGGTTTTTTCTCGGCCATGGATAACTCCAGTTGAATGTATTCAATTATGCCATAATGATATGCCATAAACCGATACATATGAAAATGATGGGTAAAGGCTGTTTCCGTGTCGAAACATCGATTCGATCACTACAAAAAAAATCGATCACCTGTCAATTGGAATTGTATCAATTTTGAATTTTATTCAATTTGCACGGGTGGTAAATGAACGCAAAAATAAGTTTAAGTGTATGTGTCTGTTTGGTTTGGTGAATATTGTCAGGTTTGTGTTTGATTCGGTTTAGTTGCAATTTGATACAATAAAAACGAATTTTATTCAAAGTTTGAATTAAAATGATAAAATTTGTTAATGTTTCATGTGCTGGTGAAACGTAATCTGTGTGTAACGGTTTGTGGATTGTTTTGGGGGCACGGCTATCGTCCTGCGGCCGATACGCCGTGCGTATGGCGCGGCTATGCCTGCGGCATACGCCGCGCCCCGTATCCGTGGGTTACGACGCGCTCACCCACGGTTAATATCAAGCGCCCCTACGTGGCGCTGGCGGTTGCGCCGCGTTTTGTTCGTGTATGCGCGATGCGGCGCTTATCGTGTAGGTCTCGATGCGCGTAATGGTAATTTAAACAATCATGATAATTTGCTAGATTGGACAAGCGTTCAATATCAATAGCCCCCGGTTGGCGCATAGCGCGTACCGGGGGATCAGGTCATTCAAACATAACCATCCCCGTAGGGGATTCCCAAAAACACATACAATAATACAAAATGTCCCTTCCTCAGCATTGGAGAGTGAGAGAGTATTGTCATGATAGGGCTTTTTTATTACAATTTATATATCACGATATATTTATGCTCGAGGAATAAAGCCAAAAAAACGCGTGCCGTATGCAATAGGCACGCGAAGCAC
>JAZODZ010000515.1:0-11070 GCA_045597285.1 Myxococcota bacterium | reverse complement strand
TGAGAGACGAATAGTATAAAGATAATTATATCGATAGGCATGTGCCGTACATGCATGCTTTCTTTGAAGATTTACAGTCGACACAACTGTCACCACAACAGGTGATTGTGTCAGCCACGCATTTGCCATCTGAGAGGTGATAACCGTCATATGCGCTACAATACGTTGCAACGCATTTATTATTTGTGCATGTGCCAGTTATCCATCCGGCCAGGTCGGAGCATTTATAGCCTTTTTGGCCACAGTTGGAGGTATTACTGTTTTGGCAAGTGCTTGTTGAACTGTCATAATATTGCGATGAAGTGCAAGCAGGTCGGCATTCATTGTTGATGAGATTATAGCCGGAAAAACATGCAGTTACGATGCATTTATTATTTGTGCAGGTTCCGCTATCCGAGTTTGGATGATGTTCGGAGCAATTATATCCTTTTTGTCCGCAGTTGGTGACATTGCTAGTTTGGCAAGAACCTGTTGAGCTGTCATAATACTGTGTATTAGTACAACTGGCGACGCATGATTTTCCATTTGTGGCTGGTGCATAACCGGTAGTGCATGAAGTGACAATGCAGGAATTATAATTACAGGTACCGTTTACCCAACCAGAAATTTCTTGATAACAGGCGAAATATTTCTTTCCGCAATTATTGATGTCGCTAGATTTACAAGTCCCCGTGGCACTGTCATAATACTGAAAGTCTGAACAGTCTGCAACACAGACATTATTGTTTACTTTATAACCGGATTTACAGGCACTGACAGTACAAACATTATTTGTACAAGTTCCGGAACTCCAGTTTGGAACTTTTTCGGAGCATTTGTATCCAGCCTGACCGCAGTTGTCAGTTGAGCTGGCCTTGCAAGACCCAGTGGAACTGTCATAATATTGTGAGCTTGAACAGCTCTGGACACAGGCATTATTATTTACAGTAAAACCGGATTTACAAGTGCTGACTATACAGGCATTGTTTATACAATTTCCACTATTCCAGTTGGAAATTTTTTCAGAGCATTTGTAACCAGCCTGTCCGCAGTTGTCGATACTGCTAGCTTTACAGGTGCCTGACGTGCTGTCATAATACTGGGAGTTTGTACAACTGGAAACACAGGATTTCCCGTTTGAAGCTGGTGTGTAACCCGATGAACAAGATGTAACAATACATGAATTATAATTACAGTTACCAGTCGACCAGCCAGAGATTTCGTGATAACACTGGAAATTTTTCTGCCCACAGTTGTTGATATCACTTGTTTCGCAAGTTCCCGTGGCACTGTCATAATACTGTGTGTTTGAACAGCTCGATGTACAAACGTTATTATTTACACTATAACCGGAATTACATTCCGAAACGGAGCATTTGCCGTTAGAGCAACTGACTGTTTTGGAATTTTTGATCTCATCCATGCATTTATGACCGGTTGCGCCGCAGTTATCGATATCATCGTTCACGCATTTGGCTTGCGAACTGTCGTAATGCTGATTTGCTGCGCAGTTTGGTTTACAGGTATTGTTTACAATCTGATAACCACTTTTGCATTCGGAAAGCGTGCAAACGCCTGAGGTGCAGGTACCTGCTTTCCATTGGTCTACTTTTGCGGAACACATATATCCCGTCGCGCCACAGTTGCTGGTATCATCGTTTACGCATTTGGCCTGATTGCTGTCGTAATGTTGGTTGGTAGTGCAGTCTGACTTACAGGTATTATTTACGACCTTATAACCGGTTTTACAAGAGGATAATGTACAAACACCGGCCTGACAAGAACCGGTTTTCCATTGATCTACATTATTGGCACAGACATAACCCGTCGCACCGCAGTTGCTGATATCATCGGCAACGCATTTGGCTTGGTTGCTGTCATAATGCTGACCTGTCGTGCAGTCTGACTTACAAGTATTATTGACAATCTTATAACCACTTTTACACTCAGAAAGTGTACAAACGCCGGATGAACAAGAACCTGATTTCCATTGGTCAACATTGTTAGCACAAATATAACCTGTTGCACCGCAGTTGCTGATATCATCGGCTACGCATTTCTGTGCATTGCTATCGTAATGTTGACCAGTCACACAATCGGATGCACATGACAAGTGGTCTGCGGCTGGTTTGAATCCAGTTTTGCACTGATTCACTTTACAAATGCCGTGTTCGCAAATACCGCCAACCCACTGAGTAACTGTGGCGGAACACTTTTTACCCGTTGCACCGCAGTTATCCACATCATCATTTACGCATTTTTGCGCGGCATTATCGTAATGCTGACCATCTGCACAATCTGAAGCGCAAGATAACTGATCTATTGCGGGCTTAAATCCAGTTTTACACTGATTAACTTTACATATTCCGTGCTCGCAATTACCTTTCATCCATTGTGTAACAGTAGCAGCACACTTTTTACCAGTCGCACCACAATTATCTATATCATCATTCACGCATTTTTGCGCGGCATTATCGTAATGCTGGCTGTCGGCACAATCTGAGGCGCACGACAACTGATCTGCAGAAGGCTTAAATCCCGTTGAACAATAATTAACCCTACAAATTCCATGTTCACAAGTACCGTCAACCCATTGCGTCACAATAGCAGCACACTTTTTACCCGTCGCGCCACAGTTATTCACATCGTCATCCACACATTTCTGTGCAGTATTATCGTAATGCTGACCATCTGCACAATCCGAAGCACACGATAATTGATCAGCGGCCGGCTTAAATCCTGTTTTACACTGATTTACTTTACATATTCCGTGTTCACAAATGCCGTCAACCCATTGCGTCACAATAGCAGCACACTTTTTACCCGTTGCGCCACAGTTATCCACATCATCGTTTACGCATTTCTGTGCAGTATTATCGTAATGCTGCCCATCAGCACAATCCGATGTACAAGATGATTGATCAGCGGCCGGCTTAAAGCCCGTAGAACACTCACTCACTTTACAAATACCGGATTCGCAAATACCATCAGTCCATTGCGTGACAACAGAAGAACACTTTTTATTCGTTGCGCCACAGTTATTCACGTCGTCGTTCACGCATTTTTGCGCTGAATTATCGTAATGCTGGCCATCCGCACAGTCCGATGCACACGATAATTGCTCGGCTGTCGGCTTAAATCCCGTAGAACACTCACTCACTTTACAAATGCCATGCTCACATGAACCGTTGACCCATTGCGCGACGGTCACAGAACACTTTTTGCCCGCTGCACCACAGTTGTCCACGTCATCATCTACACATTTCTGCGCGGTATTATCGTAATGTTGACCGACTGTACAATCCGAAACACATGTTCTGCCATCCATCGCGGGTTGGAAATTACCCGTACATGCTCTTACAATACAAATATTATTTTTACATACCCCGGAGCCCCAGTTTGCAATACGTTTTTGGCAAGCATCGTTGAAATTTTCCTGTGTGCATTCGACATTCGGTGTACAATAAAAATTCTTTCCCGTGTCATCATATCGGCCAAAAGAGCAAATGGGGTATTTGGCAGGACAGATGCCATCACTAAAGAAATTTTCGTAACCTTTAAGTTTGGCACATTTGTCGACTCTGCTAATGACTACATTGCATTCTTCATCGGGACAATCTATAAGTTCGTTGCCACAAATTACTTTACATTCATCAAATTTTTCGATATCGGTTCGGGTGCAGAGACCGGTGATCGCATATAATCTTATACTTTCATTATTTTCAGCATAAGCTTTAAAGTCTGAAAACCGGTTGATGACGTAATCTTTTTTATCATCGCTGAGATACTTTCTTGTTAAAACCTCTTCATTTTCATCTCGGTTTGAGTATATATAGTTTCCACTCAGATCTTGATCGAGATAGATGTAATTCTCGTCTACAATCTCATTCATAGCAAAATCACAGGGAATGCAGGCGATGTTTTCATCATCATCTACTAACTTACAAAGATAAGGATTCTCAAGCGCCTTACCAAATGGGTCGACGTCGTATGCAAACATTCGGGGCGGGCATTCCAGACCTACCTCGATGCCCTCTTCCAGGGTACATCCAGCGATGCTCAATAGGCTTAATAGACTTATTAATAATCGGCGTTTCATAAGTATTTCCTTGGAGGTTTATGAGTGGAGAGAGGGCTTTTTTGGGGGAGTGTGAAAGCAGTCATTAATCGTATGACTCGCATCCATCTTCCCAGTTACCGTTGTCGTTGGAATAGCCGCTAAGGCAGGAACACATCGTATTCATGTGGTATGCCGAATTTAAAGCAAATTCGGTAAGGCATCCGGGAATTCCTGGGCATGAATATGTGCCTGACTCACAGGATTTCTGACAAGCACCATTGATGCAGACAGTCCCGCTTTGGCATGTTGTGCCTTTCTGAGCACTGGTAGCCGCACCGGTTGCATTCCCTGTTGCACCACAATAAGAACTATTTGTTCTAGGATCTATGCATGTAATGGTTTGAGCAGTGATGCCATTACCGACATTGACATAGCCGTTACTGCATTGATATTGACAGACGCCAGATGAACACGATTTTACCGTAGTATTTTGTGGTGCATAAGTGCTACAGTTAAATCCACAAGCTCCACAATTATTCATGTCTGTTCCGTTAATATTCAAACATGTATTACCTGACGATGTCGAGCAAAGTGTTTTGCCATCAGAGCAACTATTCTGAACACATGAACCATTTACACAGACTTTACCGCTTGTACATGTTGAGCCTTTCTGAGCACTGTTAGCCGCACCGGTTGCATTCCCGGTTGCACCACAATAAGAACTATTTGTTCTAGGATCTATGCATGTAATGGTTTGAGCAGTGATGCCATTACCGACATTAACGTAGCCTGATGAACAGGTGTATTGACAATTGCCGCCCGAACAGGTGCTAGATGTTGCATTCTGAATTGCATGGTCTGAGCATTTGTAATTGCACGCACCACAATGATTAGCATCAGAAGAACTTATATTCTTACAAGTATTCGCGCCATTAACAACACAAAGGTTAGGAGTCGTCCCAGAGCAACTGTTCTGAACACATGTACCATCTACACAGACTTTTCCACTTGTGCATGTTGTGCCTTTCTGAGCATAGCTAGCCGCACCGGTTGCATTCCCGGTTGCACCACAATAAGAACTATTTGTTCTAGGATCTATGCATGTAATGGTTTGAGCAGTGATGCCAGTACCAACATTGACGTAACCTGTCGAGCAGGTGTATTGACAATTACCGTCCGAACAGGTGCTAGAGGTAGCATTCTGAATTGCATGTGCGGAACATTTATAATTGCATGCACCGCAATGATCTGCGTCTGAAGAACTTATATTCTTACAAGTATTCGTGCCATTAACAACACAAAGGTTAGGTGTACTCCCTGAGCAACTGTTCTGAACGCAACTTCCACCTACACAGACTTTTCCGCCTGTACACGCTGTGCCTTTCTGAGCAGCACTCGCAGCGCCGTTTGCACTTCCTGTTGCACCACAATAAGAACTGTTTGTTTTAGGATCAATACATGTAATGGTTTGAGCAGTGATGCCACTACCGACATTGACGTAACCTGTCGAGCAGGTGTATTGACAATTCCCGCCCGAACAGGTGCTAGAGGTGGCATTCTGAATTGCATGCGCAGAACATTTATAATTGCATGCACCACAATTGCTCGCGTCTGTTCCGTTAATATTAATACATGTATTACCCGACGATGTAGAGCAAAGTGTTTTGTTATCAGTACAACTATTCTGAACACATGAACCATCTACACAGACGCGTCCACCCGTACACGATGTGCCTTTCTGAGAACTGCCAGCTGCACCGCTTGCATTTCCTGTTGCACCGCAATAAGAATTATTTGTCTTAGGATCTATACAGGTAATTGTTTGGGATGTTATGCCACTACCGACATTGACATAACCTGTCGAGCAGGTGTATAGACAACTACCGTCTGAACATTTGTTAGCTGTGGCATTCTGAATTGCATGTTCGGAGCATCTGTAATTGCACGCTCCACAATGATTAGCGTCGGAAGAGCTTATATTCTTACAAGTATTCGCTCCATTAACAACACAAAGCGTTTCACTTCCAGAGCAACTGTTCTGAACACAACTTCCACCAACACAGACTTTTCCGCCTGTACACGATGTGCCTTTCTGAGTAGAACTCGCAGCGCCGATTGCATTTCCTGTTGCACCACAATAAGAGCTGTTTGTCTTAGGATCTATACAAGTAATCGTTTGAGAAGTTATGCCACTACCGACGTTGACATAACCTGTCGAGCAGGTGTATTGACAATTGCCGGCCGAACAGGTGCTAGAGTAGGCATTCTGAATCGCATGTTCTGAGCATTTGTAATTACATGCACCACAATGAGCTATGTCATTGCTGCTGATATTTTTGCAAGTATTTGCTCCATTAACAACACAAAGATTAGGAGTCGTACCAGAGCAACTATTCTGAACACATGAACCATCTACACAGACTTTTCCGCCTGTACATGATGTGCCTCTCTGAGAACTGCTAGCGGCACCTTTAGCATTTCCTACTGCACCACAATAAGTACTATTTGTCTTAGGATCTATGCATATAATTGTTTGAGAAGTGATGCCACTACCGACATTCACATACCCTGTTGAACAGGTGTATTGACAATTCCCATTCGAACATGTGTCAGAGGTGGCATTCTGAATCGCATGTTCTGAGCATTTGTAATTACAAGCACCACAATGTTCTTTGTCATATGTGTTTATATTTTTGCAAGTATTAGCTCCATTGACAACACAGAGGTTAGGTGTATCACCAGAACAACTATTTTGAACACATTTACCCTCGACACAGACTTTTCCGTTCGTACATATTGTGCCTAAATCATCTGCGTTCTTTGCACCACAATATATATTATCTGTTTTAGGATCTATGCACTTAATTGTATCAGCAGTATTCTTTTGATTAACATTTACATATCCAGCTGAACATACATAAACACACTTACCCTTATCACAAGCTTCAGATGTTGCATTCTGTAATGCATGGTCTGAACATTTATAATTACATGCCCCGCATTGATTTGGATCATCGCTATTTAAATTAATACAAGTGTTTTTACCTTCAATAACACACAAGTCAGGATTGTTTGGATCAGTCTCGGGACAATTGTTATTGATACACTCACCAAATGAGCAAACTTGACCATCACTACATCTTTTACCTTCATCTTCGCAAGTCGAAATAGTTCCCTTGGCACCACAATATTCTGTATCAGTCAGTGGATCACGGCATTTACCCCCGCAATTTACTTGAGTTCCAATACAAGCCGATGAACAAACGCCTTTGTTTAAATCATAACCATTCGCTTGATCGCATTCCTCTGCAACACATTTCGCGTTTACACATTTGCCTGATACCCAACCAGGAAGATTTGCACAATCATTACCTATTGAACCGCAATGATTAACAGTATCCATTTCACATGATCCATCTGCTGTTTGATGCTCACCAGACTGGCAGTTTTTAACAGATGCACATGCCAAATTATCTAATGTCGGCTGATATCCATCACGACACTCTTCAACTTTACAAATGCCGTTGTCACATACGCCATCGACCCAATTCGAGATGATTTCTGAACACTTTTTTCCCGTTGCACCGCAGTTATCAACTTCATCTTCGACGCATTTTTGCGCTTTGTTGTCGTAATGCTGACCGACTTTACAATCGGATACACAGGATTTGCCATCCTTCGCTGGCTGAAAACCGTCTTCACAGCTTTCTACAACACAAATATTATTTTTACATTCACCAAACTCCCAATGGGGAATTTTTCTTTTGCAATCGACATGGGCTGTTTCCGATGTACATTCTACGTCTGCGCTACAATAATAATTGTTCCCTGTGTCATCGTAATTACCAAAATAGCAAATGGGATATTCGGCGGGACAGAAGTTGTTTTCATAGAATTTATTGTAATCCTTGAATTTTGAACACTGGCCTACTCTTTCAATGATACTTTTACATTCGTTATCAGTACATTCCTCGCCATTGCTACATTTTAATTGACAATTATCATACTTATCCAAATCACTCCTCGTGCAGAGCCCCGTTATGGCGTATAAACTCACCTTTTCATTGGTAGAAGCATATTTTTTATAATCAGAATAATTGTTTATGACGTAATGACGCGTATTCTGTGATAAGTACATGCGATCATCGTTATTCTCAGTGTAATCTTTATTTGAGTATATGTAATCTCCGTTGTTATTTTTTGCAAGGTAGACATAATTATCGTCTGTGATTTTATGCATTGCAAAATCACAAGGTACGCAATTGGAGACACTGTTGTCGCGTATTTCATCGATCATACATAGGTAAGGCTCAGCGATTGGATTACCGAGTGGATCGATATCGTACGCAAATAATCTCGGCGGGCAATCGAGACCTCGGTCTACGGCATCTTCCAAAGCACAGCCGCTGATGCTCATGATACTTATCAGACATATCAACAATCGCTTTTTCATCTTATGCTCCTTAATCATTATGCTTTTCTTTGGGGGCTCTCGGATTACACTCTTGAGTCAGATGGCCACGCCATATGCACGGCGCATCGGCAACGCCGATAGCCGTGCTTCATAAAACCAAACCGAATAATTATAATTCTTTAACCGTCAATAAACCATAACCTTCGGTCGTTTCGGCCTCAATTTGCGGCCAATCCGTATCCGTACTCGTCCGGCAATATACTCTCTGTGCCTTTTCTTTCGGATCTTTCGGATCGCGCTTCAGATCGAATGAATACACATATTTATATTCACCCTTTTCAAACTGATGCGTGATCATATATTCGCTATTGTTATATTCGGCATTCGACGAGAAATTGAACGTGGCATCGAGGACGTTTGGCCATGTCGCGTACTTGTCATTCTTTGAACCTGTTATTTCATAATGGACGTGCGCACCCACGATATTCGGGCATTCCTTGCGGTTGTTCGTGCAGTCCTTGACCCAGATTTGACCGAAAAGCATCGTCTCCTCTTTGCTCGTGGATTCTTTTTTGGCTTCGACGATTCGGCAGGTGTAGCCATTGGAACCGTACTCATATTTTTCGCCTTCTATCTGCTCTTCTTCACTGGCTTTCGCCGTGACTTTTAATATCGATGCTTTTTCGATATCGAAACCGTTTTCATCGTCATAATCGCAATAGACCCAATCCGGCGATGTGGTCGTTTTGAAACGATAAACGATGTGGTAATCGCCAGCTTTTTCGGGCGTGAGCGAGGCCATATATTCATCATTGTCATAGAAATCGATGTTAAATGTGGCATCGACGAATTTATAACTCGAATCATCTTTGGAAGGATCGCCGGTGCCATAGCCGACCTGGGCCGAAACGATGTCGCAGGCACCTTCTTTATTTGTGCATCCTTCGACGTTCACCTGGCCGTAGATGTTTTCGGTCTTGTCGCCTTCGACGATTTCGATCGACTGCGGATGCTGAGTTCTACACCAACCAATCACGTCTTTGTCTTCAGTGACGTTTAATTCCAGGGCTTTGTCGGCAGAAAACTCGTGTGACATGCTGTGATCGCAGTATTTCCATGTCTTGCCGTCATCTGTGCTGAAACGATAGATAATGCCGTATTTTCCAGCCTTATCCGGCGTAAATGTCACATAATATTCGTTGTTGTTGCCGACGTTATAAGCCAGATCGTTATAAGTCGCATCGACGTAACTGAGTGCGTTGAGATCGGAGAAATCGCTGGCGTAGGCGGCCTGGGCTTTTATCTTGTCGCATTTCTTGCCCTCAGTGCAGTCCGGAACATAAACACGGCCAAATACGAGTTCGGTTTCGTTGTTTGCCCTGACATTGACGACATCCGGTGAATAAACGGCGCACCACGCAATCAGCTCATCACTCGTCAGTTGTTCGACAGGAGGATCGGGAGGAACTTGTATTTCGGGATCTGATTTGGCACTGACTGTCAGTTTAATGGCGTCGGAGGTGTTGAAAACGAGGTCATCCGACGTGTCGCAATACGTCCACGTGTTGCCGTTGTCGAGAGAAAGCCGATAGAAGACGGAATACGTGTCGGCCTTGTCGATGTTGACATGCGCCATAAATTCGTCGTGTTTCTCGCCACCGGAACCGTCATAATTCGAATTGATTTCGGCATCTTTCCATGTGAATTGTTCATCCAACAGTTCCGTCGTAAGCGCTGGCGAACCGTATCCGATCTGTGCTTTCAAATCGGCGCAGTGGTTCTGATAATCCGTGCATCCCTCGACAAATGCCTGTGCATACACTTCGGGCGAGTCTTCGCCTTCGACGGCCGAAAGATTTGTCTCGCCATTGACAATTCGGCACCAGCCAACGGTTTTGACTTCGATTTTCGGGGTTGCCACGATGACGGTGGCGGTATTGTTCAAATCAAATCCATTGTCCGTGCCGTCGTAATCGCAATAACTCCAGTGAATGCCGTCCAGGCTGAACCGATATGCAACGCGGTATGTCGCGGCATCCAGTTTGAGACCGTCAGCCATATATTCATCGTTGTTCCCACTGGCTTCGGAACTGAACTGATCGTTGCGTTTGGCATCGACCCAGGTCAAATTTTCGAGCGTTGCATTATCGGCAGGCCCGTAGCCAATCTGCCCTATCAGTCCTTCATGTGTGCCGGATGCGCCGGTAATGCCTTCCTCATAAACCTCGGCGTATGCTTCGACATTGTCGGCATTGGTAATGGACGGATTGACGTATTTGAGCTGGCACCAGTCGACGGAGTTGACGTTGTCGCTTGGCGTCAGGTAGCTGAACATGCCGGCGCTCAGGCGTGTTTTGTTTGCGATAAGCGTGACTTCGACCGAGCCTTTTCCTTCCGGCACGACGACGACGACAGTGTCGTCGGTGGCGGATTTGACCTGAACGCAGTTGCCGGCAAAGCAAACATCTTTGACATCGGCGAGTTTTTTTCCGCTGATTTTGATTTCGTCGCCTGCTTTTCCGCTAGTCGGTGTCATGGCACTGATGGCAGGAACGTCGGCATTTGTCGGCGGATTTGTCTGACATTTGGGATCGTTCGGCGTCTTGGTGCAATCGAC
>JAZODZ010000514.1:0-6651 GCA_045597285.1 Myxococcota bacterium | reverse complement strand
ATTTTTAGATTGATTTAATTCTTATATTAATATAATATTATGATGTTCTATTCGTACACTCGGACAGGACAAATATTACAATACCATAAAATTATTGGAGAATATCGCATGAATCGCAAGTTCGCATTATTTTGTACATGCCTCGGGCTTGCCATTGCATCGTCTGGATGTCATGACGATGGAAATCAGATTTCATTGGAATGTCCGACCGCAGGCGAAACGCGTTGTGAAAACGATACATTGCTGATGTGTAAAGACGACATCTGGACAGCTATCACGACCTGTCCCAACGGCTGCGATGGATCGACTTGTGCATCTCTAACGCCTCAAACGGGTGAATGCACCGTCACTGCCTGCAAGAATTCGACGACATTAACGATATGTTCTTCCGATTTCAAAGCAACCGATGTGGCTTGCGGCGAAGGCAAGACATGCATCATCGATTCATGTTACCCCAATGGTTCTGTGACCAATTGCTCGGATAAGGAGCATTCCTTTGCAAACCAATGCGAGGTCGATGATTTGAACCATTGTGGCTCACACACCAATGACTGCACTAAAATATCCGGCTGGAAAACCGGTTCCTGTCATGACAAAAGGTGTATCGCAGAAGAGTGTGCTCCCGGATATCATCGGGCACCTGTCATTGACAGCAACAACAAAGAGGCAATGATATGCGAGGAAGACGAGTCATGTAAGCCTGGCGAAGTCCTGTGCCCCGGTTCCTGTATCAATCCAAACACGAACAAAGAGTTTTGCGGGGCGGATCCATCATGCAGCAGTTATATCCCTTGTTCAGATTTCGAGGATTGCGTCGATGGAAAGTGTGTGCAGTCATCGTGTCCACATGAGGGGGAGTCGATTTGTACGATAAATGAACAGAACTTGTGTATCAACACTCATGGCGACGATCCCAATCACTGCGGTGCCTGCGGTGCCAGTTGTTCGGACACAGAAACCGCCAAAACCGGCGGTTGCAATGACGGAAAATGTATCTATTTTTGCAAAGAGAACCTGATCAGTTGTGGTTCTGACACAGAACCGCTATGTCTGTCGCCCGATCAGCTCAAGAGCGATCCATTGCATTGCGGCAAATGTAACGCAAAGTGCAAAAACAATGAATTATGTCAGGACGGGAAATGTATTGTCAATTCATGCAAAAACAACGAATGTCTTTATAACAATTCCTGTACCAATCATAAGGAACATTGCGGCACGCAGTGCATAAATTGTAACACAGCAAATCATGCCGCAACTGGCATTTGCGAGGAGAATGGAACGTGCAGAATTACATCCTGTGCAACGGATTATCATCTCACGTCTGAAGGTACCTGTGCAATAGACACTTCAACGGCATGTCCCAATGGGAAGGCTTCCGAAACGGTTAATTGCAATACGATTGACCAATATACAAAAGCAGGTAACTGCGTGAAAGGCTTTTGCCAGGCCACAGAATGCCATGCCAATACCCATCTCAAAGACGGCAAATGTATTCCCGACACGTTGACGAACTGCGGTGTATCCGAAGTCAATTGCTCACAGCTCACCGGCTGGAAAACAGGAAAATGCGAGAATGGAAAATGTGTCTCCACAACCTGCAAGAGCGGTTTTTGCCTTAACTCACTACAGAATCAATGCACCAATGTCCAAAGCAGCTCGACATGCGGCACTCATGGCGGTGACTGCCAGGCGTGCAATTCAAAACAAGTTTGTTATGCCGGATCGTGCGTTGACAAGCAATGTGAAGGAAATGTCTGCAATCAAACCCAAGTGACAGATGAAACTTTGGTTTGTAAAAATGACGACACCCATTGCGGTTCGGACTGTCTGAACTGCAATTCATTTACAAGCAATGTGACTGACGGAACCTGCAATACCAACGGATCTTGCCAGGTCACGGAGTGCAAACCTAATTTTCATATATACAGCAATACCTGCGAAGAAGACAGCACGACGAACTGTGGTGCGCATGGAATACACTGTAATGTCGCAAATGCCAATAATGCATGTGTTTCCAAGTCTTGTACATTTACATGCCAATCTCATTTTCACCCATATAATAATACCTGCGTAGAAGATAGCGACGCGCACTGTGGTACGCATGATAATGCTTGTATTGCCCCGGAATATTGTCTTGCAGGAAGATGTACCAAAACGAAAATCGGCGACATCATTACCTTCGGTCGTTACGAACAGGACTCTTATAGCGGCAAAGATCCCATTGAATGGCGCGTGCTCGACATCGACAGCGATGGTCATTTTCTCGTCATCAGTGACAAAATACTCGAATCGATGGAATACAACAGAGAAAGGGTTTCAATGACTTGGGAAAAAAGCACGATCCGTTCCTGGCTCAACGGTTACGATGCTTCGTACAATACGTATGGCATCGATCATAGTTATTGTCAGGATTGTAGCTTTATCAACGGCTCGTTTACTGTCGAAGAAAAAGCAAAAATCATAGCATCCAACGTCCCGGCTCATGCCAATCCGAATTACGACATAGACCCGGGCAATGCGACCACAGATAAGATATTCCTGCTTAGCGTCGTAGAAGCGCATCATTATTTTCCAAACGATGAGGATCTCAAGGCATACGTCACGTACTATCCCTTAACCAAATACGCCGCTGTAATAATGTCATATAATTCCAATGTCAGGTGTACAACTTCTAATTTTCAAGAGAATAAATGTGTAGCATCCTGGTGGCTCCGCTCACCAGGCAAAACCGCAATCAGTGCAGCGACTATCTCTAGCGCCAGCAACCAAACTGACAGCTATTATAACGTCGATACTGACTACAGCGGCGTGCGGCCCGCTATGTGGATTAACTACTAAATTTATAACAACAGAATAACATGTAAGCGAGCTTTGTTTTCTCTTCATAATACGATATAAAATATTCTCCCCATGTTTCATTGGGGATAACCAAAAGGAGAATCACATGAAGATTTCGGAAGACATTTTTTATGCAGGCGTCAATGACCGCACCATCGATCTGTTCGAGGGGCAGTACAAAGTTCCCAAAGGCATGGCCTATAATTCTTACGTCATTATGGACGAAAAAGTTGCCGTCATGGATACCGTTGACCGCAATTTTGCCCACGAATGGCTCGATAATCTGCAAAAAATCCTCGGATCACGGCAGCCCGATTACCTCGTCGTGCAGCACATGGAACCGGATCATTCGGCCAATATCGCCGTCTTCATGAAAACCTATCCCAATGCCACGATTGTCGCATCAGCCAAGGCTTTCCAAATGATGGCCAATTTCTTCGGGACAGATTTCGCCGAGCGCCGCATCGTCGTCGCCGAAGGCCATACTCTCTCCCTCGGTACCCATACACTCACATTCGTCACTGCACCGATGGTACACTGGCCTGAAGTCATCGTGACATACGACGCGAAAGACAAAATCCTGTTCTCCGCTGACGGCTTTGGTAAATTCGGTGCCATCGACGCCAACGAACCCTGGGATGACGAAGCTCGCCGCTATTACATCGGCATCGTAGGAAAATACGGCGCTCAGGTACAGGCCCTTCTCAAAAAAGCCGCCACGCTCGATATCGCCAAAATCTGCCCGCTTCACGGCCCGGTTCTCGACACAAACCTCGCGCATTATCTCAAACTTTACAACACCTGGTCATCCTATGAAGCCGAAGAAGAAGGGATCGTCGTCGCCTATACTTCCGTCTACGGGCACACCCGCGATGCCGTGAAGAAGTTCGCCGACTCGCTCAAAGCCAACGGCTGTCCCAATGTCGTCGTCCACGACCTCGCCAGATGCGATCAGGCACAGGCCGTCGCCGATGCCTTCCGCTATTCCAGACTTGTGCTCGCCACTACGACCTACAACGCCGATATCTTCCCGCCCATGAAGGAATTTATCCACCACCTGCTCGACCGCAATTTCCAGAACCGAACCATCGGCCTTATCGAGAATGGTTCCTGGGCACCGCTCGCCAATAAAGTCATGAAATCCATGTTCGAAAAGAGCAAAAACATCGCGTTCTGCAATACTGCGGTCACGATCAAATCTGCTCTGAACGACGACAGCACAAAACAGCTCGATGCACTTTCTACCGAACTCTGCCAGGATTTCATCAGCCTCAAAGCCGATAACACGGTCAAAACCGATCTGACAGCCCTCTTCAAAATCGGGTATGGCCTCTATGTGGTCACTTCCCATGACGGCAAAAAAGACAACGGCCTTATCGTCAACACTGTCACGCAAGTCACCAATTCGCCGAATCGAATTGCCGTGACGATCAACAAGGAAAACTACTCGCACCACGTCATCAAACAGAGCGGCATCATGAACATCAACTGCCTCTCCGTCGATGCGCCTATTAAAGTTTTCCAGACCTTCGGTTTCCAAAGCGGCCGCAACGCCAACAAATTCGAAGACCTTGTTCCGGCGCGTTCCGCAAACGGACTCGCCATCCTCCCGCGCTATATCAACGCTGTCCTGTCCCTCAAAGTCGAATCCTACGTCGATCTCGAAACGCACGGCATGTTTATCTGTTCCATCACCGAGGCGACAACGATTTCACAGGCCGAATCCATGACTTACGCCTATTACCACAAGAACGTCAAACCCAAGCCCGAAACAAAAGGCAAGAAGGGGTATGTCTGCAAAATCTGCGGCTGGGTCTACGAAGGCGACGAACTTCCGCCCGATATCATCTGCCCGCTTTGCAAACACGGTGCAGCCGATTTTGAACCTATCGAATAAGGCCTGTGCTCCAGCGGAGATAGAGACGTTCCATGGAACGTCTCTATCTATCTTGATTTTTGTGCGAACAATGGTGCACTGTTATCGGCCTTAATTATCGCCATTTTTTGATAAGTACTTAATATAATCGCCGACCATTAATCCTTCTTTGGTGAGGACATTGGCGCAGGCGTCTGCTTTATGTTTTTTTGCTGAGCTGAGCGCAGGCTTCAATATTTCCCTTCATGGCTTGTTTTGTCAGTTCGTCATCTGTCATGGAATGTACGGCGACATCCTGGAATGATTTGACGAGTTCGAGGCGCCTGGCTACTTGTTCATGGCCGGATTTGGCAGCATGAGAAAGATTTTCTAAACAATCTTTGCCCTTACACTTGGAATCAGTGTTCTTGAAGGCTGCGTATTGGTATTCGGCATCCAAATGCCGAGAATATGCAGCTTGCACATAATGCGAGTATGGTCAGAGTGATGAACTTTTGGAACGATGATTTCACAGCTATCTCCTTTGAAATTTATATCTATTTTTTTTTGATTTAGCAAATGATATGATTGAACGGATTATGTATTTACATAATCCGATACGGGGAGCAGTGTAATAGATTGCCCGGATGGATTGCAAGTAAAGAACACGTATTTGTCCGAATGACGGTAACTGTTACCCTTCTGATGTTTTGTCTTGCTGGTTAGTTTTCGCCTGATCGGCGAGCGGCGTTGATTGTTTCCAGCTCCCCCGCATGCTTTTATCTCGAATGAATCTCACTAAAACAAAAATATCAATTTACTAATATTTCATATATATCATATCTGCACTCCTCATCTGCTGCTTCCAAATAGTTTTTACCATCTTTATTCCTTGCTTTGGTATCTGCACCAGCTTCGATCAGCATTTTTATAATTTTGGGATTGCATGAGGAATACTCTCTATCCACAGCTGCAAACAACACTGTACTGCCGTCATTCGCCTTTATTGTGACATCTGCGCCATGTTCGAGCAGGGCCTTGACAATGGGTTCAGCGCCATCTCCGAACATGGCTATCTCGAACAGAGCGGTTTTGCCCTCGTTATTTTTGATATTGACGTCAAGTCCGGCATCGAGAAGAATATTTACGATTTCCAGGGCTTTTGCATAACCAGTGCCCGTTTCTTCGTCATAATAATCTTCGATATCGAATAATAAAGTTCCACCGGTTATATCCTTCGTATTTACATCTGCCCCTTCGGCAATGAGAGACTTGAGCGTTTGAACGTTGGGAAGTTCTAAAATTCTTTCATCTTCGTGCAAAACAGCTGTCTTCTTTTCCGCCTGTTTCTGTGTTGTATCCGATGACGAGGGTTCAATGTCGGCTATCGGCTTATTGCATGCGAACAATGTCAAAGAAATGGCAAGAGTCACAAACGCAATGAATGTGTGTTTATTTTTCATGTAAAAGCTCCATAAAGCGATGATTTCCTCTTATTCTGACAAAATTATAAATATATTCTCAAGTTTCGCACTCTAATTATCCGTAGGAATTGTACGAATAATCATGCGGCTTTGTGTTGCGCCCCTTCAGTGCGCTGATATGCGGGAATACCTGTTACCCGGGGTTACGCGCTACGCGCTCACCCCGGGCTGAGACATTGCGCCCTTTCAGGGCGCTGGCGAATTGTATTCATTTGGCTTTTTAATTAGCATGTTTGGTTGTGCTACAAGCAAAAAATTGTTTTTGTGGATGCAAAACTTGAGATATATTCTTATTGTTTTGGTCATAATTAATGATAATACCCCCCTCTCCGATGGACTAAGGAAGGGACATTTTGTATTATTGTAAGTATTTTGGGGGAATCCCCTACGGGGATGGTTATGGTTGAATGACCTGATCCCCCGGTAGGCGCTTACGCGCCAACCGGGGGCTACTAAACGTGAAGCCCTAACGGG
>JAZODZ010000513.1:0-2127 GCA_045597285.1 Myxococcota bacterium | reverse complement strand
GTCTAGCAGCAGGACGTTCGCATTCGCCCCAAATATCTGATGACAAAGGAAAAATCCGAAAAGCGCACAGATGGCCTCGACGATGACGTACTGCGGCGAAATGGGCGCCTTGCAGCTGCGGCATTTGCCGCGCAGAATCAGCCACGACAGGACGGGAATGTTGTCGTAAGGCTTAATCCTGTTGCCGCATTTCGGGCATGAACTGGGCGGCCAGGCTATCGATTTGTGTTCCGGTATTCGATAGATGATGACATTCGAAAACGACCCGACACACGCCGCGAAAAGCGTGCAGAACACATAGATGTACGGCATGAAAGCGTCGATAACCTGCAGATCAATCGGATCCATATTCAGCCTTTATTGTTGGGGACGGAAAACTGTTTTTTCGTGAAGTTCCAGGCATCGTGGCACATCTGATCGATGTCGAAGCGCGGGGCCCAGCCGAGTTCTTCTCGCGCCCTGGTGGCATCGGCATAGCAGACGGCGATGTCGCCGGGCCTGCGCCCGCACGGCTTGCAGGGAATGGAAATGCCCGTCGCCTTTTCGAAGGCATGGACGATTTCGAGAACGCTGTATCCCCTGCCCGTGCCCAGGTTATAGATGCTGACGCCGGTCGAGTTCATGACCTTGCGAATGGCACCGACATGGCCCGCAGCGAGGTCGCAGACGTGGATGTAATCGCGAATCCCGGTGCCGTCAGGCGTCGGATAGTCGGTTCCAAAAATGTTCAGGTGCGGCAGTTTTCCGGCCGCCACCTGCGCCACATAAGGCAGAAGATTGTTCGGTATGCCGTTCGGCATTTCGCCAATCAGGCCGCTCCCGTGTGCGCCAATCGGATTGAAATACCGCAGCAGGACGACGCTCCACTCGGGATCCGACACACAAATGTCGCGAAGAATGCGCTCGACCATCAGCTTAGCGGCACCGTAAGGGTTCGTCGCCGAAAGCGGGAAATCCTCGCGGACAGGCACGGTGGCGGGCGCACCGTACACCGTGGCGGACGAGCTAAAGATAATTCTCCGGCAGCCGTATTCCCGCATCATGTCGCACAGATTGATCGTGCCGGCGACATTATTCCGGTAATACTCAATCGGTTTCCGGACAGACTCGCCGACCGACTTGAGCGCGGCAAAATGGATGACGGCATCGAACTTGTGTCGCTCAAACACGGGTCGCATCGAATCCATGTCGATCATGTCCGCATGGTAAAAAACAGGGCGACGGCCGCTAATTTGCTCAATCCTGTCGATGACATCCGCGCTCGAATTGGAAAGGTTGTCGAACACGACGACTTCGTGGCCGCGGTCGAGCAGCTCAACGCATGTATGGGAACCGATATAGCCGGTTCCGCCTGTGACGAGAATGACCATAAATCCTGCCTGCAAAGGTTTCGGGACTGCCCCGTTCTGCGCCTTATAGCACGCAACGGCTTTGCTTTGTTTATTTTTTATAAGGTAAGTGGGAAGTCGCCAACTGCTAATTGCTAAATCCTAACAGCTAAATCCTAAATCCCAGTGGCATCGGGCTTGCATTTCGCCGCAAATGTAGGTATTGGGGACACATCGTGCAGTCGGCACGATTCGACAGATGGGGCAACGGATGAAAATACTGAGTCTTGACATAGGCAACACAAGGGCGACGCTGGGATTTTTCTGCGAAGGAGAGCTGGCGTGGCGACGCGACATGCTGACGGAAGCGCTTTGCAGCGGGATCGAGGCATTTGTGAGCGATTCGCCTGACATCTGCGTGGTGTCGTGTGTGGCGCAGCGAGCGTCGTTTTTTGCGGGACGGCTCCGGCAGCAGCTTCGCCGTCCGGTGCTCGAAGTCGATCCGAAACGGGCGCCGATTGTGCTGCATTACGATCATCCCGAAAAGCTCGGACAGGATCGCATTGCGAACGCGCTCGCGGCAGGGCTTTATACGGACTGCGGTGCGATCGTGGCGGATCTCGGCACGGCGACGCATTTCGACACGATCAACCCGGATGGCGAGTTCCTCGGCGGCCCGATTCTGGCCGGCATCGAGACGATGTTTGACGCGCTTGCCCAGCGGATTCCCCATCTTCCGCGTCTCGAAGCCGAACATTGGGAACTCGATCCGGTGTCGAAAAACACGGCGTCTGCGATT
>JAZODZ010000512.1:0-1806 GCA_045597285.1 Myxococcota bacterium | reverse complement strand
GAATGATTAACTCATATCTTCGATCTTGGAACCGTCGATAAGGGTGTACAAATACTCTGACTGGTCTTTGGAATCGACGATATTATATAAAAAGTCGCGATAACTCGAAATGGGGATGTTCAGACATCCCTGAGACGATGTCTGGTCATCTGGGCTCGTATGGATATTAATGCCAATGCTATAGTCGGAATCGTGAAACCGTATATATATCTTTTTAAAAGCATCAATTCGGCCAGAACGATTGTTTTCGCTATAAAACTCTTCGGCAGATTTGCCAAAAAGTATCTGACACTCTTCGTCCGTATAGCGAACGGTCTGATCGTCAATCCAGTTCGCAAACGCATCGCTGTTTGAAAACCCGGGATACTCAAGGGCGAGCATGGGAGACGTGGGGATGCGGTTGGCGAGTAGCTTTTCAGCTGCATCGACTTCCTGCATCGTCAGAATGCCATCGCTTTTCTCTCCCGAAACATGAAAGTCTCGAAAAACCTCGCTGGCCCCCGACGCCGTGATTGACGCTCCATTATATCGCTGGCTCGCATAGATATTCGTAAGCGCGGAATACGTCAGCCGCGACTGTGACGAACTCATCAGCCAGTTGGAAATATCTTCATACTTGATCAGATTGGAATTTTTATCGCCGGGGGCGAGGATATCAAACGTCGCAATGTCTTCCGCACATGCATTGATAACGGCAAAAATGTGATTGGACAGCGATGTACCATGACGCCCCAATTGTCCGATATACTGGCCGTCACGGAGATGCGCCGTGCCATCGTAATCCTGCTTTCCAGTCCACTGCATACCCGGATCCACGCTCAGGGGAACGGCATAAACGTAATACGTGGGAGAGGTTTCCCCGTCCTCTTTCCATACCGTGATCATCACATCGTCATACGGCACGGCTCCCGAATCGGGATTCAGTTCGGCTCCGGATGCAAAATGGATCAACGAACCGGCGGCCGGATTTGTTTCGTTGATGTTTTGAAAATAGAGATCCGCCGTATTCGTGCGCAATACCTGATCGTCTTGAATGGTCGCCCCGCGAATCGCAATCATATTGCGCATGCCGGATTTTGTATCGAAATACCCGCCATACGACTCGATGATATCCTGACAGCGCTTATAAACGGATTCATCGACTTCGCCCGTTTTGGTCAGCCCCTTGAGAAGAATGCCGTTGGGCGTCGAATAGGGCCCGACTAAAGCGTGGACTTTGCTTTCTGCAAACAATTCGGACTGGACTTTCAAAACCGTTTGCGCATCGATCAGGCCATATCGGGTTTCGCCAAACCAAATCTTCTGCTGCTCCGAAATCTTTTCGATGGTCGCTTCATCGAATTTGACGGCACTGGCCAGGCTCGTTCGATCTATGCTGACTCCAAGGGATTGCTTGAGTTTTATCACAAAGCGAATGGGGAGCTGGCGCTGCTCGTTGTAGGCAATGGCTTCTGCCGCCGTATGTACCTTGTCGTGCTTTACAGGCCCCGTTTCCTGACTCGGCGGCTGTTCCTGACTCGGCGGCTGTTCCACATCATTCTTTGGAGTATTCGTCTCATCCGTGCACGACGAAAAAACGAGAACCGATGCCCAAATGGACAGAAACAGAGGTCTTAACGTTGCCATAGTTGATAACTCTCTTTGCGTGACACGCCTTAAATCTCTCAGATGCCGCCAACGCATCTATGCCCATTATATCACAGAATAAGCAGAAGTTGAAAACTATCTAAGCCCTAATGGTGTTTCTTGGGTACGTATTTTATCGAAACCAGGCAATAGGCAGTAGGCAGTAGGCAATAGTTCATC
>JAZODZ010000511.1:0-8029 GCA_045597285.1 Myxococcota bacterium | reverse complement strand
TTATGATGAAAACAAACTCGAACCGTTGCCGAGAAATAAGTTTACCGCACTTGATGATATTATTTGGTTAGATATCGTAGTCAATAAATTTTCTGCGCAATGCGAGGAAACTTCTGCGCCAGATAATATAGATGATTATATATGCGTTATCGATAAAGTCGATAATGCCTGTGGTGAAGGCGCAACCGATACTTACGCATTTCGTGGCTATCATTGTATGAAAGATGACGGTTGTGTATGTGGTAATACAAAGTGTAGCAAATTTGCTCAATGCCATGATGGGCAATGTCGTTATGATGAAATATATCTCGCCATGGCATGTGCTGCCGATTATAATTTATGGGGTTTTCATGAAGGCGATATCAATGTGGATAATCAGGGCTGGTGTTTATGCGGGGTTTCGCATACGCCGCCCAATATGCTCGGATTTACTTGCGATCCGGATGCCGGTATGGAATGCGGTCTAAATGATGGATGTGAATGCGGCGATGTCATTTGTAAGAAATATCATTACTGCATCGAACCGGGAAAATGTGTAGAAAACCTATGGGATATGCAAGAGGAACAATGAATGCCGTCCATATCATTCATAAATTATTCATTGTGTTTTGTTGGCACGCCTATTGACATACGGCGTGCCGCGCTATTGACATACGCGCGGCGATACTTTTGGGTTTCACGCCAATATAAAAAAGCCGGTCGTATGCAACGCATAGACCGGCTCAAGCATGGCGTATGCGCTACAAGCGCATAGCCATGTCAGGCAGACCGCAGAAATTCGATTTCATTCGCAATGGCCATACGAAGGACTTTGCGTTCCTTTTCCATCGCCTCGACGCGATGTTCGACGCTCTGAGCGTGGCGCGACATATTGATGAGTTGTTCCTGCAATGAGGAGCACCGCTCGGGATAATGATGCGATTTGAACTCCGTAATTTCCGAATCACGCGCCTCAGAATCGATTTTTTCTCCGCAATGTCGTTCAGATGCAGAATTATCAACTCCTACCTCCCACCTCATTTCGACAAGATTACGAACATAAGAAACGCCATTCGTGCCTAATAAATGATGTAAAGAGGCGTGACATTTGGGTGACAAATATGTGATAACAGGCTTTATCCTCGGTCTCCTCTCCACAAACGGAGAAGGCACGACCTCACACCCCGGCCCCTCGCCAGATGGCAGATGGGGAGAGAGCTGAAATAAAGGAATTGGATATGCCAGGAATTGGAGTTATCAGCAACCGTAATGCCCGGCTGAACAAATTGCATCCCGAACTGAAAGATCAACTTGCATACGTCATTGGCAGTGATGGCGATGTTTCGTCGACAGGAAGCATCACGGATGCGTATAAGGCCGCGGAAACGTTCAAACGCATAGGGATTGATATCATCGCGATAAGCGGCGGTGATGGGACAGCACATCGGACGATGGAGATTTTGCTCGATGTGTATGGCAATCATCCGCTGCCTCCGATTTTGTTGCTTCCCACGGGCACGCAAAACATGGTTCCGCGGTCGTTTGGTATCGAAGGGTCAGGGCTCGCGAATCTCATGCTCGCCGTGATGCGTTACCGCCACAACGTGCCGATGAAGTGCCTGAAGCGAAATCTTCTTCGCGTGAATGGGCATGTGTCCTTTATGTTTGGGTTTGGCGTTGCGGCGCGATTTATGGTCAAGTATTACGAATCTGGTGAGACGAATCCGAAAGGGGCGGCAAAGCTGCTGACCGAACTCGTGGCGAGTTCTTTGGTGAACGGCGATCTGTGTCGGGAACTGCTTTCGACCGTCGAGGCGCGTATCGTGGCGGATGGCAAACTGATTGCCGAAAAGAGCCTGATCCATACATTTTTCTGTTCATTCGTCGAACGGTTGCCGTTGCATTTCATCCTGTTCCCCGAATGCGGTCACAAGGTGGACAACTTCGAGATGGTGTGGTCAGGACATCGACCTTTTGAAATCGCAAAGAGTTTTCCCCAGATTTTACGCGGATCTGCGGATCCGATCAAAGGCGTGCCGAGGCAGTTGGCGAGCCATGTCGTGATCGATCTCGATAAGCCGGAAGCCTATACATTGGATGGCGAGTTGTATCCGGAGACGACGCATTTCGAGATCGAGGCGGGGCCGGAAATCCAATTCGTCGTGCCGGCATTGCAGAGCAAGGCCGAGGATAGCCATCTTCGCTATTCGCAGACGGGCCCGTGGAGCATGCGATTTTTGTTGTAGGTTTTGGGGCACGGCTATCGGCGTTGCCGATACGCCGTGCGTTTGAGAGACGTGCGGACCGCACGTCTCTATCCTGGTTTGGCACGGCTATCGGCGTTGCCGATACGCCGTGCGTGGTGCGGCTATCGGCCTGCGGCCGATACGCCGCACCGTCTCCGTGGGCGTTACACGCCCACGGTTATGATTGGGGCGCCTTCCAGGCGCTGGCGGTTGCGCCGCAATGCGGCGCATTATATTCGCCTATGCGCATAGGACGACCACATTGGGGCGCCCCTACAGCGCATAGGCGAAGCTACTTTGAAACAGCATAATCACCAGTTTACCCACAAAGCGGGGCGAATGCCGATGCTGTCGATGCTGACGCTATTGTTGCTAACGTCGCCAATGCTGTCGACAATCGCGGTTCTGAATGAATAGAGGCCTGGCGAGCGGAGCCAGTAATTTGCTACACATTTGTTTAGTACATAATTATCCACTGTACACATTTTTGATGAATTCTTTGCAAATACGTTATTGCTCACGGCATAGAGCGTGGCATAAGCCTCACGAGCTTCATCGGTCTTGAAATAATTCTCAGTTTCGACAACGCTGAGCAGGAATATCTTATCCGTCGTCTCATTGCCCGCAGGTGTACTGCTGTAATGCGGATTGGTGTGTGCCGGGACGTTGGACGCGATGATTTTGGCTTTCTCATCATCCGTAAATGCGGTGTCGATAAAGTTATCACTCATATAGCTGGTGCCCACCGTGTTGTACGATGAACCGTATCCGTTGAGCCATGAACGTATCGTGCTCATTTCCCAGGTGATATTAATATACGTTGTGTTGTATGGTTTACTATCGAGCACCTTATCACTGATGATGAGAAACTGCCCATCGTTGTTGAGGTCGAGCACGCGCCATTCAATCGGCTCTTTGCCGTTCGACGTGTCGTTGTCCTGCTCGTAGTGGCCAAAGGTAATGATGTCACCGATATTTAAACTCGGAAAAACACAATTTCCAGCAATACATATCTGTCCATTTGCGCACGCATTGCTATGTTTGCCACAGTGCGTCGTACTGTCTGCTTCACAGACATTGCTATATACATGATATTTTGATTTGCAGGCTGTTGCTCGACAAATGCCTTCCGAACAAATTGTATTCGTGGCATTATCGATATTACATTTTGTACCATGCACACCGCAGTTCGCGGTGCTGTCTTCTTCACAAATATTGTTATATGTGTGATAGTTAGAGTTGCAAGTAAAATTACATTTGCCACCAGAACACGTATTAGTGGCATTCGCTATATTACATTTTGTGCCATGCGTACCGCAGTTTTCGATGGTATCTTTTTCACACTTGCCATCGTAATCATGATATCCCGATCGGCATGAAGTGGCTTTGCATATCGAATTGGTACAGGTGACTGCTATACTGTTGCTGACTGTGCTTTGGGAACATATCTGGTTACATCCGCCGCAATGGCTGATGTCGTTCGCGTAGTTGTGACATTCGTTATTGCATTTGGAGAGCGGCGCTTCACATTGTGCCTGACATGATCCTTTTGAGCATATACGTGGCGAAGTACATTGCGAACATGATGCCCCGCAACAATCGTTGGTGTCGACGACGCAACGGTTGTTGGCTGTGTCGAGGTGAAAGCCATCGACGCAGGTCTGGACTCGGCATTCACCTTCCACACATTCTCCTGTTCTATATCCTTGTATGAGTTCAGCGCATTTCGTCGTATGATTTCCGCAATGGTTTTCATCATCGGGTTCGCATACATTCAAATAGGTATGATACCCCTGAATGCATTCCATCGCGACGCAATTGCGATTGATACATTGCCCGTTTAAGAAACCAGTCATACTGATGCGGCAATCGAGATTGTGTTCACCGCAATTTTCTTGAGTATTTATTTCACAAGTGTGGTTATATAAATGGAAACTACTGGCGCATTCCGTGGCAGAACACTGTCCTTTAGAACATTCTCCATTTTGCCAGCCTGGGACTTCATTGGCACAATGATAATCGTGTTCACCGCAATGCTTTACAGAATCAGGCTCACAGGTTCCTTGATACATATGCTGGCCATCCGGGCATGTGAATGGTTTGCATTTGCCGGACTGGCAACTTTCATTTTTAGCGCAGGCGACGTAGCCTTCGCAGTTAGCATCAGCGCCACAGTATTCGCTCACGCTCATGGGATCGACGCAAGCGCCATTGCACCGCACATAACCTTGTTGGCTGCATGCCTGCGGTTGCTCTGACACTTCGGTGCATACGCCTTTCAGGCAGGTCATGCCATGATTGCACGGTGTTTGGTCAAGCCAGGTGCCCGAAAGACAAAGCTGCGGTATGCCAGTTGGCCCACATTGCGTCGAATAATCAATGCACTTCGTCGTGGTTTGGCATTCGGGGCCGCTGCATGTTGTTGTGCATTTTCCGTTTTGGCAGGTTTGGTCACGATTGCAGACTTTATAGCCTTCGCAGTATGTATTTGCACCACAGTATTCAGATGTCGTGGCCGGATCGATGCAGATGCCATTGCATCTTACGAATCCAGGTGTTTTGCAGTCGGATTCATCGGTTAATCCATCATAGCTGTATTCAACACAACTCTGGGCCAGTAATCCCAATGCACAAAAGATATATAGTAGTTTATTGTTGTGTTTCATTATATGATTCCTTCTCTTTTGGAGACACGAATTATTCCATATCCAGGATTATGACACGACTTACACCACGCCCTCGATAATCTCTCTATCGCCCAAATGTATTGTTTTAACCCCAATCTGTTTATTCTTGTTAAAACAAAAACTCATCAGGTACCCTTTGTCCAAATGATAATAATCCAGGTATTCCAATAGCTGTTTCTCACCGCGTTCATGATACGACTCGCCACGCCATATCTTCATTTCGATGATGTATTGTCTGCCGAGATAATCAATAATCATATCGGTGCGCGTTCGATCACGGGTTTCGGCTTCGATATAGTAATTGCCGACACCATTGATGATCGGCTTGACATAAAACATAAAGTATTTGCGCCCCTCGCGTTCGTGAAACTTTTCGTCTTTATCGCCATAGATGTCATGATAATGCACAATAAAACGCTGCATGATTTTTTCGACATTGAGCTGTCCATTCTCAATAAACTGGTTCTTTTCAATGTAGCTTTCTTGCACGAGTTGTAATTTATTTTCTTCTTCAAATGCAAAAGCATTATATAAACGCGTTTCAAAAATGCGATTTGAAATTTCAACGACGCCGTTGTTGTCACGAATAAAATTAAACATACGGGCGAGTTCGATAGACTTATTATCGATGTTAAACTTGTACACTTCACCATTATACAGAATATTTTTTAACATGGTGCGAAGTTCAGGAAAATCATCCAACTTTTTATTCATATCAACAAACAGTGTATTGCGCTCATGCAATATCTTTTTTACAGCCTCGACGATGCCATCATGTGACCAATTTCTATCAGTTTCGTCAATGGTTTTGCAGATTTTGGAAACTAAAAACGGATACCCGGAAGTATAATCAATGATTAATTGCGATATATCGTGTATATGCATGCCCGTATGACAATCACTCTCATACGCTGTCAACATCCCTTCGACATCCTCGACATTGAACGACATCTCGACATTAAATTCTGAAGCAATATTCCACGGGCTGTTGTACTGATGTTCGGCTTCCGGACGAATTTGGAGTTTGAGATTTTTGACATCGTAAACGCCTGCAAGTATGACGGATTGGAATGTTACGACGCGATCACGCTTGAGGTACATATTTCTCAACAATCCCAATATGCGCACAAACGAATCATAATTGCTCGCCTGATCCACTTCGTCGATGATCATCACCAGTGGATGCAGTGCGACCTGACACATATTGCCAATCATCATCGTGAAATCATCGAGATCGATCTGCTTATCCCGTTTGTATTCCTTAACCGTGTCCGACACGATTTCCCGCACTTGTTCCGACACATTATTGCATCGCTCAAGTGCCGCCATTTGAAACTGCCGCATTATGGCAAAAGCCAAATGGCGGTCTGTCTCATAAGACGCATTATCCAACCCTTCAAAGCTGATGGCATAGACCTCATAATCGTTGGCCAATGCGCCTCGAAGTGCATTCAGCGTCGTGGTTTTACCGTACTGGCGGCCGCGATTAATGCAGAAATACTGTCCATCATCAACCATCTTCTTAATTTGTGCGATGCGATTGCTGAGATCGACCATGTAATGACGATTCGGAAAACAAGTGCCTGTAATGTTGAATTTTTTCATTATTGTCTCTCCATCATCCTGCGTGCCGATGTACGCCAGTTCGTTCAACATATCACATCGAATGGACAGAAAGCACCTCAAAACACCGACAATGCCTAGAAGCCGCCCATGGTATGCACATCACATAACCGTGCCCATATATTTTACCAATCCCGGGCGTGACAGATATTCCATTGTCATGTAAAATCTATGCGTGTTTTATTAACAGCCGAAAGGGCTTTTACGAAGGAAGAATTATGAACGAAAGTTTGAGACGGAGGCTTGCGCTTGCGTGCTGTGCAGCAATGGCGATGGCGGCCTCGGCATGTGACGACGATAGTGCGGGATTCGCTTAGCCCGGACATCCCCAGTTCGACGGCAACACTCAGTCTTAGTGCGGAACCCTTGTCGAACGTGACCGTGACGCTCAAGGCCGAACATTCAGACATCGTCACCTTCGATCCCCCGACGCTCACTTTCACATCCTCGAACTGGGCTACGCCACAGAATGTCACCGTCAACGTGAACTTTAATGCGCTTATGACCGCATCTGCCGTTGAAAATATTTGGGCCACGACATCCGGGGATATCACCTATGCCGGTGTCGAAAGCAACCCCGTTGCGCTGACACTCTACACAATTCCTACGGTTCAGGATTTTGAATACACGGGAACTGTTCAGAAAGTCCGTTTGCCCATCGGCACGTACAAACTCGAAGTATGGGGGGCACAGGGCGGCAACGCTTCAGTCAAAACCGGCGGAAGGGGCGGATATTCCAAAGGTATCCTCTCGCTTTCTGAATCTACCGATTTGTATATCTACGTTGGTCAACAGGGGATTTCAAGCATTTCCGGTAAATCTCAAGAGGGTGACGGTGGTTGGAATGGTGGCGGCAATAATATAACGGCTCCCGGTTCCCCCTGGATCGTTGGTACAGGCGGCGGCGCGACGGACATCAGCCTGCGAGGAACGGATGGGGCTTCGGTTTGGAATAACAGCGATCACCTTTATAGCAGGATTATCATTGCCGGTGGTGGTGGTGCCGCGCAATACCGCGAAGACAGTCTGTATGGCGGCAACGGCGTCGGTGGCGGTGGCAGTACCGGTATGTCAGGAGATTATATTAACAGCGGTTATACGAGTGGTACAGGCGGAACTCAAAGTTCGGGAGGCACTGCGTGCTCTGCCACGGGCAACAATGGCTCGTTTGGAATGGGTGGCATTATATTGGGAAAGAAAGTGGCAGCTGTGTTTCCGGCGGCGGCGGCGGATGGTATGGCGGCGGGAGTTGCTACTGTGGCAGCGCTGCGGGCGGTTCCGGCTATACCTATTCGTCTGCTTCTTCCACGTACTATCCGGCTGGCGTCCTGCTCGACAGCCGCTATTACCTGACCAACACACAGACAACCGGCGGCGCTACCAGCGTGCCCGCCCCTATTGGCGGCACCGAAATGGGACATCAGGGCAACGGTTATGCCCGCATTACGCTTCAATAATCGTTTGGTGGCACGGCTATCGCGATGCGATACGCCG
>JAZODZ010000510.1:0-5066 GCA_045597285.1 Myxococcota bacterium | reverse complement strand
TCTTTCGCCCTTTCAGGGCGATTTTCCAGCATTTATCGAAGGTCTCTCTGTTTCGTGTATCCACGCTCATTTAACAGAGCCAAACAACATTAGCCACAAATTGCAGATGGGAAGCATTCCCGACAGCGACGACGTAGCTATATTTGCTATACAGAGAGAAATGAGAATGATGATTGAATTTCTGTTATGGACATGCTACGCAACAAGTGGGATGCGTGTATCGCGTTCCAAAATGTATCGTGTACTCTATCGAGACGAAAGGAGCTTAAATGAAAACGTTGATTCTGGCTATTGGGTTTAGCATTATCGCGAGTGTTTTGATGATATCGGAGGTATCTGTGGCCTATGCCGATGACGATCCCATATCATGTGTCGCCGAGGTTCGCTATGGAGGTAAGTCTTATCATGTGAAGGAAAGTGTCAAGTCTGCCGATTACGCCCAAAAGGAAGTTATCGAGGAAGCGTGCGACAAGGCATGTGACAATCTTCCTGACAAGGATGAGGATGCATGTGAAAAGAAGTGTGAATCGAGTGCGGAACTCTACACACTCGATTGCGTGGAAATGGCGAGCAAGGCTGTGGTTAAACGTCTCCACCCCAAACAGTACTGCACAGCCGAGGTCGTTTACAACAACCAGATTTATACCGTCTCTGACGACATCGACAGCCACGAGGATGCCGCAAAAGAACTACTCGACGAAGCCTGTGACAAAGCGTGCGACCACCTGTCCGGCAGTGACGAAGATGCCTGTGAAATGACGTGCAAGTCTTCTGCAAAGATTAACAAGATGCGTTGCTAAGGCGTCCCTGAACAATAGTAGGTTAAGGATTAGCCCCAATGACAGTGTGGCCCCGAGAGATTTTGCAGGCAGGACGCCCGCACCTCTGAAATGGTGCGGGCGAGATTGTGTCGTGTGATTTAATTATTTTCTTCCGTATCCATGGGCTTAGAGAAAGCGCATTTCGGGCAGAGGAGTGTCGCGGTTTTGCCGCGGCGAATGATTTCGAGTCTTGCCTCGGAACAATTCGGACAAGTCTCGTTTGTCGGCTCGTTCCAGCTGACGAAATCGCAGGCCGGATAGCGATTGCATCCATAAAAGACTTTGCCTTTTTTCGAACGCTTCTGGACGATTTTACCCGTGCATCCTTCTTTGGGGCACGACACGTTCATCGCGATGGCCTCGGTATGCTTGCATTCGGGATAACCGGAACAGGCGAGGAATTTACCGAACCGACCGGTGCGAACGATCATCGGACGGTGGCAGTCGGGACATTCGCCGGCATATTCAATCACTTTTTCGATGGGTACGACGGAGCCGTCTTCATTGCGCGTGAATTCCATCGTGTTTTTACACTGCGGGTAGTTGGTACAAGCCAGGAAATGGCCGTTTTTGCCGAACTTGACGACGAGCGGGGCACCGCATTTATTGCATGTCAGGCCGGTTTCTTCCGACTCGCGCTTGACATTTCGCATGGATTCACTGGCGTGTTCGATCGCCTTTGAAAACGGGCCGTAGAAATCGGAGAGCGTCTGCCGCCACGACTGTTCACCGGCAGCGATGATTTCCAGCTTATCCTCCATGTCCTTTGTATATTCGACCTCGAGGATATCGGGAAAATTCTCTATGAGCAGGCCTGTGACGATTTCACCGAGTTCGGTCGGATGAAAGGTATCCTTTACCTTTTCGACATAGCCTTTTGCCTGGATATTGACGACGGTCGTCGTGATCGTCGAAGGACGCCCGATACCGCGATCCTTGAGCTCCTTGATGAAGGAAGCCTCGGTATAACGTTTTGGCGGCTGTGTAAACATCTGCGTCTTGTCGACCTTTTTGCAGTCGAGCACCATGCCTTGTGTCAGGTCGGGAAGGTGCATTTCGGCAGTTTCATTTTCATCCGTCTCTGCGGATTTGAGAAGGGCGCGTTTGTAACCCGCAAATCTAGGTACAGAGCCAGAAACGCGATATGTGAGATCGCCATTCTCGATGACGACCGTGGTCACGTCGGACACGGCAGGAGCCATCTGAGAGGCCACAAATCGTCTCCAGATCAGGTCATAGAGTTTGTACTGATCGCGGGTTAGGAATGGCTTGAGCGACTCGGGCGTGCGCCGGACATCGGTAGGACGGATGGCCTCGTGTGCATCCTGAATTTTGACCGTCTGTTTCTTTGAGCTGCCGGCACTTTCGTGATGAATCGGGGATTTGGGAAGATAATCCTTGCCGTAGTTCTCACCGATATACTCACGGCAGGCGTGCATGGCTTCGTCCGAGACGCGAACGGAGTCGGTACGGATATAGGTGATGAGGCCAACGGGGCCATCGGCGATATCGATACTCTCGAACAGTTTTTGGGCAATGCTCGATGTGAGTTTGGAAGAGAATCCGAGCTGGCTCGACGCACAGCGCAACAAATCGGCAGTTGAAAACGGCGGATTTGTCTTGGATTCACGGCGTTCTTTATCGACAGAGGCGACGACAAACGGCGCGGCCAGTGAACGTTTTTGGATTGCATCTGCCTGCGCCGCGTTGCTGATGACGCCTTTGGGATGGTATTTTTCGACGGAAGCCGGATCGCTATAGATGGTTTGTTTTTTATCTTTTACGAGCGCGACCTGAACCGGCTGATGCGTCGGCGTTTCGAGGGAGGCGTTGATTTTCCAGTATTCGATAGGCTTGTAATCGCGAATTGCCTTCTCGCGGTCGACGATGAGCCTGACGGCCACGGACTGAACGCGGCCGGCTGAGAGCCCGCGCCTGACTTTATCCCACAAAATCGGGCTAATCTGATAACCGACGAGGCGATCGAGGACACGGCGAGCCTGCTGGCTGTCGTACTTGTTCTGATCGATCGTCGTGGGATGCTCAATTTCGTTAAGGATGGCCTTTTTGCTGATTTCCTGAGGCAGAATGCGGAGAATCGGGGGTGGATTTTTCATCCCACGGATGACTTCGGCAATGTGCCATGCAATGGCTTCACCTTCGCGATCAGGGTCGGTTGCAAGATAGACCTTGTCGGCCTCTGAAGCACATTTGCGGATCTCCGATATGATTTTCGTCTTGGACGGAATGGTTTCGTATTGCGGCTCAAACCCATTCTTTATGTCGATGCCGAGTTTCTTCGACGGTAAATCCTTGATGTGTCCGCTACTGGCAATGACCTTGTAGTCTTTGCTCAGAAAACTTTCATAGGCTTTAATCTTATTGGGCGATTCGAGAATGATGAGTGATTTAGTCATAATCCAAGTCGTTTTATGGTTGACAGAAGAATAATTTCTTCATTGGCGAGCGGCGGTTTACTTCATTACCATCGAAAATTCAACACGCCAAAAATAGCGGGGAGTGGGGAATAGGGAGTGATTCGCTGGTTTTCGCAAAAGCGCAATAACGCCACTGTAAATTTGCAAGCGTTTAGTGTAAAATTATAGATGCAGACGAAGGATCTGTAGCCAGCACTCATTGAAAACACGTAAAGAAAATGCATAACAGACGTAGCGTATTCAGAGACAATCCCGATCCGAACGATCCCGTATTTTTTGAAAAGATCATGTCAGTCATTCAGGCGCTGGCAGCCGACGGTGTTCACCTCGAACTGATAAGCGATGAGACCTCGCAAATGACGCACCTTCATCAAATCACGTGGCAGTCGGTGGATGAGGAGCTTCAGACGGAGCTTTCGATAGTCCGCGATCTTCACGACGAGGTTTGCTATGCGACGATTCGGTCGAAGCAGTCTTGGATTTCCAAACGCGCCAGGGAACTGTTCAACACGATGATCGACTGCTACACGATCAACGAGCTGATAGAGCTTTGCAGCCGTCGATTTTTTGATTCGCGGCTACTCATCTGCCTCGGGCTTTTGGGCCGAAAACCAGATGCCGACATGATCAAGACGATTAGTACTGCGATTGATCACGATTTGCCGCGAACACGGTATTGTGCGGCGCGTGCTGCCGCCATCACGCAATGGCCGGCATTTCTTCCCGATCTCGAGATGATGCTGAAGATGGAGACGGATCCGAGCGCCCGTGAAATGGCCGAACACGCACTGGAAGTGTGTTCCAAGACGACATCGCGTTAGATTTTTAAACAATTATTTATTGATGTGCATGAAGTGACACTTTTTGCCCAGGAGCAAAACATGCAGGCCTGATTGGATGTGGTAAACTTTTTTGATGAGGTCCGAAATGAAATCGAAATCTTTATTTCTAACAGTTTTACCACTTTGCATTTTAAGCGGCTGCATACTGGGCGACCCTTTGGAATTTGGGGATGCCTGTCCCGGCCTCGACAAAGCCGGCACCCTGAGCTACATCGAAAATCGTCAATCGTGCAGCGCCGAACACGCCTATGAGTGTTCCTTTGACGACAAGCTGGATGAAAACGGAGACAAGATAGAGTTTGATTTTTCCAGCTATTTCAACAAACGCTATTGTCCGCCTCAATATCCGAAGTGCAAGATGGACACCGTCAAGGATTCGGAAACGAAACAGGATTATACGTTTTATCACTGCGAAAAAGACACGCGCACGCAAATCGAATGTGCCAAAGGACAGATTCAATGTTCAATCGTGTCAGGCGGAACAGCGAACAGTGCGGAAGAGTTCGAGTGCATTGATCCGGCGTCAACCAACACATGCGGGGCATTGTCATGTGATGCTGAGACTAATTATGGCGGTGTAAACTGCTATCTTTACAACATGTTCAGCACATGCCAGAAGAATCAGGAAAACAAATATGTATGCATGTGCGCAAGCGGTGCACTGCAATGCAATGAGGAATGCATCGATCCGTCGAGCAAAATCACGTGCGGTGCCCACGACTGCTCAAAAGAGAATTACGGGGGCGATGACTGCACGGAATACGAAGACAAGCGCATCTGTAAACAGAATGCCGATGGCACCTATGGATGCGCATGTCGCGAGGGCTATGTTCTGTGTGACGGCAAATGTATCGATCCTGAAACGAGCGTCGAACACTGCGGTGCACGCGGTCTTTGCAATGATTCGGACGCAAATAGCGAGCATTATGCGGGTTCTGACTGCGGCATCGGCGGTGTCTGCGAAG
>JAZODZ010000509.1:0-2680 GCA_045597285.1 Myxococcota bacterium | reverse complement strand
ATAAATCAAAGGCGTTTTATCTACGTAAATCGCATTGTCTCGGCGTATATTCCCAAAATCCGATGTCGTAACCCGAATATTTCTTGCACCCATAACCATCCTCCGTTCACATGTTCATCCGATAACAACCGACGAACTCATCGACAATTACCATAGCTCGCTCGATCCCAAATGGCGAGGAGTTTTTGCGGGCACGGCTATCGGCGTTGCCGATACGCCGTGTAATTCAGAAATCCTGTTAGGGTGTGAACTATTACAAAAAAAATAAATATTTTTGCATCCAAAATGTCACAAATTTTTTTTTACGTCATCATCTTGTTGGCGAGAATTGGCTCGCGATTCGACGAGGGGTAGGTATGACAGACGTGAATGCAGGAATGGGCAGGGATTTGCGGTATTTGTCGATTGCGTTGTGGCATTATACGGAATTCTCATCTCGAAGAATTTCGCAGTTTGTGGCGGAATGTGGCCGGGACGATTCGGACTGGGATGCGGTCTGGAACGGGATACGGGGCGGATGCTCTTTGCCCGGTCTGTTTCAGTCGATTGAACTTGGAAAGCAGATTGAGGACGAGTATTTGTCGAAAGGCACGAGAATACTTTGCCCGCATGATGCGGGGTATCCGGAGAGCCTTTATGTCATGCGCCATGCGCCCATTGTGGGTGTTCGCGGACATGCCGAATTGCTGAAAACGCGGCAGGTTGCGATTGTGGGGAGCCGGCGGACGGTATCCGCCGCGGTTCAAATGACGCCTGTTATTGCGGATGAAGTGATGAGCCGCGGAATGGTTGTCACGAGCGGCGGAGCGCTTGGCATTGACGCGCTTGCGCACCGCCAGGCCATGAAACGGCAGCAGCCCACGATTATCGTGAGCGCGACAGGGACGGCGAAGATATTTCCGCGTGAGAATGCTGACATTTTCGAGTGGGCTGCCGAGAACGGTGCGATTGTGAGCCAGTTTCCGAACCGTGATATGGCGCACAAACCGAATTTTCCCCAGCGAAATGAAGTGATTGCCGCGCTGAGCTGTGCCGTGATCGTCGTCCAGTGCCCTTTTAAAAGCGGTGCCCTTTATACGGCACAGGCGGCCACGAGGTTTTGCAAACCCGTGTTTGCGGCCGCCATGCCCGGATTTGACGAACTGACTGCGGGGGGGCTGGATGAAATCAGGCGCGGCACGGCCAGAATTCTGTATAGTTCCGCCTGCCTCGACAGTATTGAAATGCCGGGGCAGAAAGTGCTTTCTTTTGAGCCGGCTGCTGTTCTTCGCGAGGACAGCGGCGAAAGTCTTAAATGTGAACCATTGCCGCCGGTGCTGTTGTCGGATACGCAGGACAGAATCATGCAGATTCTTGCTGAACGCTGTCTGACGCGGGAAATTCTGAGATCCGAGGCCGGACAGCCCGGCGATTTCAACGAGTCCCTTCTCGAACTCGAACTGTCGGGGCTGGTCATGGTTCGGAACGGCGTTTACAGCGCCTGTGTGGGCCGTTAGCAGGGCGGGAGTTTTGCCGGACATAAGGAATGAATCGGGGGAATTTGGCCAAACATAAGGCGCTGCGCGTATGTCAATAGCGCAGCGGGCACGCCGTATGTCAATAGGCGTGCCGACAATAAGAATTTGAATCACATGGTAATTTGTCGCCGCGAAAGTTATCATTAAATGACTCATTCCTTGAAAGAATGGCGATTTGTTTCTATAAGAGCGGGCGCGAAATCGCGCCATTGGGTGGCGCATGAATTTGTGGAAGGAGTTTGACATGAGAAAAAGCGTGTGGTTTGCGGCACTTTGCGCGGCGGCAGTGTGTTGGAATGTCGGCTGTACGGAGGATAAGGCCGATGTCTGCGGTGGATGCGATGATGGGTATTCTTGCAACACGGCGACGAAAATCTGTGTCAAGGACGATCCATGCAACCACATGTGCCAGGAACCGTATTACTGTGATACGGCGACCTATTCATGCAAGCTGAAGGCGGATCCATGCAATAACGCGTGTGCTTCGAATGAGATTTGCAATGCCACGACGCATCTCTGTGAACCAAATGGCGTCGATGCGTGCAACAACGCGTGTGTGGCACCGATGAAATGTAACCAGCAGACTGGACAATGCGTCGATGCGTGCAACAATGCGTGCGTTGCGCCATACAAATGCGATGCACAGACGGCGACCTGTAAATGTGACGATCAGGATACGACTTGCCAACCGCCTTGCGGCGGAATATGCGAAAGCTCTGGTTTGAAATGCAATACGGCGACAAACTCTTGTGTCGAGTGCTTGAATTCGAATGACTGCTCCAATGGTCAGATATGTGACAACGGGCAGTGCAGAAACAACGACGTTCCGGGCGGATGCGGCACGTGTCAGAGCGGGCAAATCTGCAACGAGTCGACTGGCAAATGCATCATGAATCGGAAGTGCGGCATCGATTACCAGACCTGCAAGACCAACGATGACTGCGAAAGCATTGTCGAGGAATATGCCGGCAAGCGCCAGTGTATTGGCGGTTATTGTATCTGGAATGCCTGTATCGACAAGGCTTGGGATCCGGAGAATGAAGGTTGCGGCAATATTTCTGGCGAGGTTTATTGTTGTGGGGACAATTGCGGGGAAGAGTGTGAGGAACCGGCGGGGAATGTGGTTCTGAACTTTTCTTTTGAAGATGAATGGGAAGGCAGCG
>JAZODZ010000508.1:0-4746 GCA_045597285.1 Myxococcota bacterium | reverse complement strand
GGACCTGCATTGACGGCAATAATTCTTTTACTCATGTTCCTGTTCTCCATTCAGTGATTTTCTAAGTTCTATACCAGTTTTGAAGGCATCGGCAACCTTTTCGCCGACGGTCAGATATCGGAACTGTTCTTCGTCATATATAATGGGGTTGAGCTTTTCCAAAATAATTTTGTCTTTGTCGTTGAGAATGCTTTCATCGGCCAAAATATTTTTTACTTCGCCGGTGATTTGTGTATGGCTGCCAACCGTGACCGTGTGTACAACCTCGCATTCGAGTGAGAGCAAAAGTTCATTGATAATCGGTGCATGAACCGTTTTTGCAAGGGTAGTAGTGTATCCGATTTTGTTGAGCTTGTCGGCATTATAACCGGATTCTACGCCCAGATAATCGGCTTCTTTCACCTGGTCAACACTTGGAAATCCAAGGACAAACGCTTTGGTTGCCAAAATTCCCTTCAGTGTTTTTCTTTTCTGAGTTGCATTAATCGCAATCGTTACGCAAGGCGGAACATGGCTGCTCACCATATAGAAAGCCAGCGTGCATGCCTGTGCTTTGCCATCCTCATCGTAGGCAGAGACGATGACGGTTTGGGTCGGCGAAACGACTGAGTGAAGACGAAGTTCTTTCTTTGACATAATTCTATCCTTGTCGTTCAAGAAGTATAAATGCGTTGTTGAATGCTATCCGTTTGCTTCAATGATATCTTTTAAACTAATATGTTCATTTCTGAAGTGTACATCGCTGGCTTCTTTCTTTAAATGAATCGCACTTTGGGGACAATTGTGCAGGCATGCATAACATACTTCGCAATGATCTGAAAACTCGACATGATCCGTGACTCTGATGTTATTTGCCGGACAGACTTTCGCGCAAATGCCGCAGCGTATGCATTTGTCATTGACAATATAACCTTTAGCCGTATCTTTCAGAAGAATAGTTTCGGCGAGCATTTTGCTGTATTTGTCTATCTCCTGCATCGTTTTTTCGGTAATTTCGACGGTTGTATGTTTGCGTGCAGCAATATCATTGCATACTCTTTCAAGCTGGCCTTCGACATCTTTTTCGGGCAAAGTATCGATTTGCTCCTGCATTTTGAAGATTGGCAGATAGTTGTCAACCATCTGAATGGCATTGATATAACTGAGTTTTAGCCCCGCGTCCCGTGCAGCCAGTTCGACATGTGCAAATGCCTCTGCGTATCCCATGCCATAAGTATAAATCAGGAAAAAGTAGTCTGTATGAATCTTTGCCTTTGCTATAAAATCCCGAACCATCATCGGCATTTCCACAGCATAAACCGGGCATACAATCCCCACGGCATCGTCAGTAATTTCGATTGAATTCTGCCGCATGAGCTGTGGTATGGAAAGCAATGTGCCACCAATTTTTCTGGCGACATATAAACAGTTACCGGTCGCAGTAAAATAACAAATTTTCATAATACTCCTTATACAATTGTTAATATGTCAATTGAAGTGATATGCCAGAATACAATTTATAAGATTTACAACAATGCTTTTACGCAGGCTTCGACATCCTTCATATCTGCGGTCGGTTCGAAACGCGCAACGACGTTGCCTTCGCGATCCACTATGAATTTGGTAAAATTCCACTTGATGTCCGGAGTTTTTTCCCAGTTCGGATCCGACTTTGCAACAACTCTCTCTAATACGCCTTTGGCCACAAAACCTTTAATGCCGTGAGATTTAAAGCCTTCAAAACCTTTCTGCGATTTCAGAAATGTATATAAAGGAAGTTCATTTTCACCATTCACATCCGCTTTTTTCATCTGAGGGAATGTCGTGTTGTAGTGTATCGTGCAGAATTCGTGAATTTCTTCGTCAGAACCTGGTGCTTGCCCACCGAACTGATTACAGGGAATATCGAGAATTTCAAGCCCTTTATCGTGATAATCCAGGTACATTTGTTCGATCGGCGCATATTGTGGTGTAAAACCGCATCCCGTGGCAGTATTGACGATCATAATGACTTTGCCTTTGTATTCGGCTAATTTCAATTCTTCGCCATTGCTCTTGGTCACTGAGTAATCGTAAATCATGTTTTTCTCCGTTCGAAGGCTTTTGTGCCGACTCAAATGGTTAATAGATTAAGCTGTGTTGAATTCTCAGCCTGGTGACATTAGAATTAACAGATTTCTTTAAGAAGATAAAGATAATTCATGCTGGACTGCATGCAAAATCAATCACTGATATCCGAATCTAATGTTATGCTGAATTGATAATCAGGATAAACATCCGAAAGTTCAGAAATGATTGTTTTATGCAGCACATGCCTGTCTTCTGCTTCAAGACTGATGATGATATCCATACTGATTTCATTCGTTCCAGGCTTGAGGTAGAAACCATGAATTTCGATAATCTCTGAATGTTTTTTTATCATTGCATAGATTTCATTTCTAAGCTCAGATGTTTTTTCATCGGTATTGGTTGAATATACACCGACTGTATGAAGAATCACTTGATGTTTTTCATATACTTCGGATTCTATTTTTCGTGACAGCTCATCGATTTGAGCTGCAGTGAATGTATCGTCCACTTCGATGTGTACGCTTCCCCAAAGCCTTTGAGGACCAAAATCGTTCAAAACCAAATCGTATGCGCCATGCACACCATTCATAGATTTTATCGTTTCTTTTATTGCTTTTGAAAGCTCTCCATCTACGCGCTCGCCCAATAATTTCGCGGTCGAGTCCTTGATGATCTCATATCCCGCCTTAAGGATGAAGATTGAGATAATCACGCCGAGCCAGGCTTCGAGGCTTAAGCCGAAAAATACAAAGACCAAAGCCGCAGCGACTGTCGATATGGATATAATCGAATCCATTAATGCATCCTGTCCGGATGCCACCAAAGAATCTGAGTCCAGTGTTTTACCGCGTTTCTTAAAATAGGTTCCAAGCAGTATTTTTACAACAACCGCAACGCTGACAATAATAATGGATACGGTGCTGTAATCAGGTGTTTCGGGATATATAATATGTTCTATCGATTCTTTTAATGAAGTTACGCCTGCTGTAAGCACGATAACCGCAATCACCACTGTCGTCAGATATTCGATGCGTCCATAACCAAAGGGATGCTTTTTGGTTGGTGCTTTACCAGCCAGCTTTGTACCTACAATGGTGATAATGGAGGATAACGCATCACTCAGGTTGTTGACCGCATCGAGAACAATCGCGATTGAACTCGATAATACACCGACAACGGCTTTAAACCCGGCGAGCAGGACATTGGTGATAATGCCGATCGTGCTGACTTTTACAATCTCTTTGCTTCGATGGATGGAGTCTTGTTCTGCCATAATGATTTAAAATAATTATAGTTATGAGAAATATTTATAATGTTGCAGCGACTTTTGCCAGCTGTTCGCGAATGGAAATGTGCTGAGGACAGACTTTTTCACATTTACCGCATTTTATACATGCAGAAGCAGGTGCTTTGCCATGTCCGCCGACAAGCCATCCCTGTTGATGTTTTGCTGTCACGAGATCATTATAAATATAATAGATATTCATTGCATTGAAAGAACCGGAAATGCCAACATTATTCGGACAAACTTTTGCACAATAGTTGCAGGTCGTACAAGGAATCATGGGAATCTGGGCAAGTACTTCCTGAACTTTACCAATCACAATGCGTTCCTCTTCCGAAAGAGGTTTAAAGTCTTTCATATAGGAAAGATTATCGTCCATTTGCTCGATATTGCTCATTCCCGAGAGCACGGTCATCACGCCATCCAGACTTGCAGCAAAGCGAATCGCCCACGAAGCTGCAGATGCATTGGGATTGGCCGATTTTAAAAGTTCTTCGACTGCTTTGGGCGGCTTGGCAAGCAATCCGCCTTTAACTGGTTCCATAATGACTATGGGCTTTTGATATTTGCACGCCATCTCATAACACTGACGCGAAAGGATGGCGGGATTCTCCCAGTCTGCATAATTAATTTGTAATTGTACAAATTCAGCCTCGGGATGTTCCTGCAGAATAGGTTCCAATTCCTTGGGTGTGGAGTGAAATGAAAATCCAATGTGTTTGACAAGTCCTTTTTCTTTTAAATCTTTTACAAAGGTCCACATGTCAAAATCATCAAAATAATGTGTTCTCGATTCCCCCAGGTTATGCAAAAGATAGTAATCAATATATCCTGCACCTGTCTGTTTAAGCGAAGTTTCAAATTGATGGATGGCATCTTGTCGCGTTTTGCATCCAATCCATGCCGCATTTTTGGTGGCAATCGTAAAACTGTCGCGTGGATAGCGCTCGACAAGCGCCTGTCGAATGGCATCTTCAGAACCTGGATAGGCCCATGCAGTATCGAAATAGGTAAAACCCGCTTCCATAAAGCGATCGACCATTATTTTGACCGTTTTAATATCGATTTTACCATCCTTTTGCGGCAATCGCATTAAACCAAAACCCAGTTTCTTCATCAGTCCTTCTCCTCTGATAAACAACACAACAGCGATGCCTTTGCAGACATCCTTCATTCAATTTATTAAAAAAAAATTGTTAATTAAAGGATTATTTCCCAGGATACGCGTCCCGCGAGCCGTATGCGCCAACAGCGCATAGGCAAACAAAACGCGGCGTATCGCATCGCGATAGCTCCTGGATTCTCATACCAAACATGACGATGTTGGAATAGCCACATCCAGTTGCTCGTATATTTTTTTCTGTGCACTAAGGATTTCACCAACTCTAAGCTTATGTCCTTTATCCTCAAAG
>JAZODZ010000507.1:0-3571 GCA_045597285.1 Myxococcota bacterium | reverse complement strand
ATTCATCCCTGGATGAGTGGGACATTGAGGATGCCTGCATGGAGAACAAATTGGATGAGGCAGAACGACAGATAAAGGACTGCCGGTATGTGAAAGGCGTTTTGCGGGAGTTCCCTGTCATTCGTGAGGCTGTATGCTATGGTATCGCATTTTGCAAGAAACGCTGCATGGTGAGGAAAGTGAAGTAGTGGGGATGCATATGGTGCCATTTTTATCTTTTGCATTGACATCTGCCCCTGCTTCTATGAGCATCGTTGCGATACTGATTGCTTTGGCCTTGTCGAAATAAGAACCGTCAATGGCATCGAACAATGGCGTTCTGCCATAATTATCCTTGACATTGACATCCGCATCCGCATCAATGAGTAGCTTAACTTTATCAGCAGAATCGCCGCAAAAACGGTGTAATGGCGTTTGACCAGATGCATTGCGATCGAGTGAAGTAGGGCACAGCAACTCCCCGTAAGCCGAAATTTCATCATGAATTTTGGCGTTGACGTCAGCCCCCGAATCAATGAGTAGCCCGTGCGTATCGGAGAAACCGATAGCACCGGCGTATCGCCAGATAGCCGGTGAGTCGCCGCGTATCGCCAGATAGCGGCGACCATAAAAATATTAATAAATAATATAAACTATGATTTGTTGATATCGTTGAGCCAGCGGACGAATGGACGATAATTCTCGCCAGCGAGGTCTGTTAATATATTGAGTTTTTCCGTGGGATAGAATTTAAGAACGGCGCAGGTCATCTGGCGGAGCGAATCGTTTTGTGCGAAGAAATCCTTGATGAGCAGATTTCCGTCTGTGATCGTCGCAATCTGCGATTCGTCGAGTTCGCGGATTTTGTTTGGCGATTTGAAGAAGCGGCCGAGTTCCGAACGCGTGAGGGAGAAAGTCCAGAAATAGAGTATGTCGAGCTTTGCGAGCAGTGCCTGGATGGGATCGGTTGATTTGAGCTGACGATAGACCTCGTAGAGAGCGCGTCGTGCGTTGGCTTTTTGGAGGCGGAATTTGACGGAGCCTTCGATGAGGCCGGCGACGACTTCGGACGCGAGTTTAGCCTGAACGACATCGGGAATGCCAATCGGCGTGAGGACGTAGGACATGGCTGTTGCGAGCGGCCATGAGAGGACGCTTCGGAAGAAGTTGCCTCGAATAGCGGGTTTTGCGAAACCGCGGATCGTGTTGTGCGTAGCGAGGTAGAGGCCGTTGGCGAGTGCGATAACCCAGAATTTTGTGACCGTGAACAGGACGCCAGTTTCCCAGCCGAGTGTGTCGATCCAGAGCTTGTCGAAGCCGAATTTTGCGAGCGACAAAATGGGGACTGAAAAGCCCGTGAAGAAGATGGATGTGGTGAGATTTTCCCAGTCGACGCTTTGGAGTTTCCAGTTTTTGGGGCCGATTCCGGAGGACGAAATCATGTCGACGATGCTGTTCCGGAAAGCCGTGGCGCCAAACCAAATGACGACGATCCATAGACCCAATGCCTGGAATTCGGGGACGAAATTGATCGTAATGCAAATCGGGATGAGGCCGATGAGGACTTTGAGCAGGCATCGAATCGTGGGATTCATATAGTGCCACAATCTTCCTGGCAGCATTTCGTCCGACAGCGGGTTGTTGTTGTCGCTCCACTCGCTATTGCTTTTGCGCGACGAGAGCAGAAACACGCCTTTTTGTTCGGCATTTTTGGGATGGTGGTCGGAAAGGAGTTCGCCGACGGCTTTGGGGAGCGCGGTATAGTTGCCCTGGCGAATGAAGGTGAATGCCTGTGTTTCGAGCAGATAGGCGTGGAAAAAGCCCATGCCGCGAATGCGCGAGGCCCAGCCGATCGAGTCGGAGGCGAAGCGCGTGTAGAACGGGTGTTCCTTGATATAGGCGCAGGCGGCGTCGAGCTCTTCTTTCGGGCGTTCGGGGACATTGAATTCTTTCATCAATGCCTGGAGGCGGGTCGAATCGCCGGCCGAGAATGCGCTCATGAAGGACGCAAACTGGACGTATTTGTCTTCGCCGAACCGTTCTGCGTCGACCATGTTGTAAACTTCGATATCGTTGAGATATCTATAGTTGGTGAGGATGTTGTCGACGGCTTCGGGGACGCCGCGGCGGAGTTGCCTGATATAGGCCGTATAGGCGGAGCATTCGTGAAGAAGCGGAAGAATATCGGCTTCGCTTTCAAATACCGAGTCGTAATCGATTTCGGATTCGGGCGGGATGTATTTTTCGACGCATAGCGATGGTGTCAGAGCGTCGCATATTTTCTGGGCTTCCTGATACTTTTTGAAGCAGGCGTCGGCTTCGGGGGAATCGGGATTGAGCAGGCGGTATTCGTTTTTGAGGTAGAGCGTGCGTTTGAGCGCGATGGGGCGCATGGCCTTGAATATGACGAGGCCGAGATGTTTGCGGTTGACCTGGCCCTGCCGCGTGATGCGTTCGACTTCCTGCCAGGAGAGCGGGGAAAGCTGAAGTGCCTCGATGTCTTTGTAGGGCGCGTTAAACTCTGGGACGACCTTTTCGTTGAACACCTGGATGAGGCGCTGGATCATGGCCGAACGTCGGCGAGAGTTTTCGGCAAGTGCGTCGAGAAACGGCTGGAGTTTTTCCTGATTGGCTTCCCAAAACTTGTCGAATGTGTCGATTTCCCAGGTGTTTGCGGGAATGAACATATAGTTTCGACGATGCCCTGCCTTGCCGATGCTGAAACGGATGGCGATTTGGCAGTGTATTCCGAGGAGATCGCCGGCGAGCAGTGTTTCTTCGATGAGTTTGCGATCGGAAAGATCGTAAAACGAAACGGCGATTTTCGAGACGCCTTTGATGAACGCATTGAGGACGAGGAGCGTGCGGGAATGGTATTCGTCGGTGAGGGAATCGTGGATGTGATCGTCCCATGTGAGGATTTGCTGGTAGAGTTTTCCGTTGTATTCGGAGAACTCGATGAGGCTGAATTTTTTGAGCAATCGCTTGATGGTTCTGCCCATGCCAGAGGATGCCTGGGAGAAGTCGCTCATGAGTTCGAGCTGGGCCTGGCGGTTGTCTTTTAACTTGACGGCTTTTTTGAGCAGGGCGATCTGAACACGGGCGATGTCGACGGACATGGCCTTTTTTTCAGAAAAGCGGATGTAATGGAGCAGTGTCTGGAGTGCTTCGATGCGCTCCGCGTATCCCGGGGCATTGCTGTATGTGAGGAGGTGGATGTAAGCCTCGGCGATCGACAGCCATTTGCTCGTAATGATACTGAGAAATCCGGCGGGATGGGTGACAGGTCTGGCTTTTGAACTGCTCTGTGTGTTCGTGAGGTCGGTGTTGATGACCTCGACGAGCTGGCGGACCTCGCTGCCAAACAGTAAATGATCTGCCAGGTTAAGGAACAGTTTATTTTTCTTTTTGACTTTAAGGTTATTTTTCATCGAGGATTTCTTTAGGGATGGATAGGTTTCCGAATCCGAAGAGAGTTTTCCTAGAATAAATAATATATATTATGAATTATCGGTAACACAATCATGGATTGAAGACGACGATCTCGCGCAGGCTGGAACGGACTTCGTTAATCATGAGGCCTTCGATGATG
>JAZODZ010000506.1:0-2332 GCA_045597285.1 Myxococcota bacterium | reverse complement strand
CAACAGAAACAAAAAAGATAGCACCAAAGAGATTTTTGAGCGGTGCCATCAGCGTCTCGATTCTGTGCGCTTCCGTCGTCGTACCGAGGATCGAACCAATCACGAATGCGCCAAGCGCGGACGAAAGACCAGCCCCCTCGGCGAGCATGACCATGGAGAGGCACAATGCCAGCGAAATGATGAGGAGCAATTCATCGTTGAGATGTTTCTTGAGTTTTCGGAGAATCGTAGGCACGAGAAAAATACCACCGATAAACCACAGCGACATGAAAAAGACGACGCGCATGAGCGATGTCGAAACCTCGAGCGCCAGCGAATCCCCCTGACTCAGCGCAAGCATAGGCAGGACAACGAGAAGAAGGATGGCTACGATATCTTCGACGACCTCGACGCCATAAACGACATGGGTGAACGGCTGCCCTTTCAGCTTGAGTTCCTCAAAGGCCTTGACCGCAATCATCGTGGACGAAATCGCCAGCATGCCGCCCATAAAAATGCTCTGCGTCGTATTCCAGGAAAAGATACCGCCCAGCCCAAACGAGGCCACCATGACGCCGAACAAAATGGCTAATGCAGTAATTGCCCCAGTTTTCCCCACTTTGAGCAGACTTTTAAAGTTAAACTCGAGCCCGAGCGCAAAGAGGAGAAAAATCACACCGATTTCCGACCAGGTGCTGATGCTCGCCTTGTCCGTCACGTTGGGTAAAATAGAAATATACGGCCCCGTCAACACCCCGGCGAGCAGATAACCCACAATCACCGGGAGTTTTGTCAGCTTACAGACAACCGACGTAAAACCAGCGGCAATCAAAATGAGCGCCAGATCTGCAATCAACGGATACTCTGACATAGCCACTCCCCTGTCCGGAAATCAGGCTCGATGCATGTTTCATGGATAAAACCTTTGTATTTGGCGGGATTTTGCGCTCCTGCCATCCCAATCACGGTGGCGCTAAATACATGACATTCGGGCATAACACAAAGCCCAAAAGATATCACTTTTGTTTGCGTTCGAGGCGATGTTCATGATTCTTCGGCAAAATGCCAATGGCAATGGCGGCAATGATGATCACAGCGCACCCGACAAGGCTCTGGATGCTCGGCAATTCGTCCCAGATAAAGAAACTGATGAAAAGGCTCGAAATCGTCGAAGTATAGATGAACGGAGCGACAATCGTAGCCGGGCCGTATCGATAAGCACGCGTCATCAGTTGCTGCCCGATCAGGCAAGTCACGCCCGCACCGAGCAGGCCGAAAAAATTGGGCAAAGTCGGCAACTGCCACGGAACAAACGGTATCGTAAAAATGGGCACGAGTGCACTCATGCCGAGAAACCACAACACGATGGTGTCCGATTCTTCCGTGGCCTGCAATTTCTTAATGCAGGTGTAAGCAAACGCCGACAGCACGGCCGAAAGAACGGCGACGAGCGCGGCGACATTGATCGACGAAAAATCGGGCGACACGATGAGCATCATGCCAAACACGGCTATGCAGACGGTCAGATAAATCCACCAACCGAACCGTTCTTTCAGGAAAATGGCGGCGCAGAGGCAGACAAAAATCGGCGATGTCTGATTGAGCCCATTCGCGAGACCAAGCTGCAAATGATAAATCGCCCACACGTACAGCATCGAGGCAAGCGATCCGAAGAGACCGCGCCAAAAGAGCAACCATCGCCTGTTTCCGACAGGAATTTTCTTCACGCCCGTCCCCATGAGCGTGAGCAGAATGACAAAGCCGACGATTCCGCGAAAAAAAGCCGTCTCAAATTCAGGCAGGCCTTCGCCGTAAGCACGGATCATGGCGGAACTGATGCCGATGACCAGCCCGGCGCACACCATGGTCAGAATGGCGCGGGGAATATTCGTCTGCGGTTTGTCTTCGGAAGAAAATATAGCGTGGCTGTGAATGTGCGGAAAATGTGACAAAAAGCTGGACATCGTAAGGAATTGCTCCATTCGTCGACGCCGCTATGTGCCATACGCGGCGTCATGTCCCGGCTATGGCTGTCGCCATACGCCGGGACTCCTTTTTGTGCTTATTGCGACGATTCAGCTTCGGATGCAAGATTCTTGTGAACGCCCAGTCTGCTGAACAGCGGAATATCCATGTAATCCGCATGAACCGCCAACCTGTGTGCAAGTTCATGCGACAAGGCGAACGCCTGCATTTCGGTAGGCCACAACCAGGTTTTATCCCGAAAAACGATGCGTCCTTCTTCAAAAGCCGATGAAACCTCGGCTAACGCACGGCGGTCTGTGAGCAGGTCATGCTTCATTTTTCTGAACAACAATTCCATTTCCTGATCGGCAAACGTCAAATATTCGCC
>JAZODZ010000505.1:0-2989 GCA_045597285.1 Myxococcota bacterium | reverse complement strand
TGGTTGCGAAGGGTATTCTCAAACTCCTCGGCAAACTGGGTCTCAAGGCGCAGAAGATTTGATAATGGGTTTTGGTCGGGCCTTGCGGCCTGACCGAATTATGTGGATTAAGAAAGGGCTCCGATTGGGGCTCTTTTTTTTGGGCCTTTTTTTGTGTCGCCTACGACAGCTGTGTTTTCAAATCTTAGCCGCGCGTATGCAATAGCGCGGCGCGAGGCGTATCGGCGCAAGCCGATAGCCGCGCTTTCAAGCTGTAGCCGCGCGTATGCAATAGCGCGGCGCGAGGCGTATCGGCGCAAGCCGATAGCCGTGTTCAAAAAAGAAAGTGAAATATGGGGCAAGAATGCTATATTAAACCAAGTGTTTTTTTAAGGGAGAGGCGATATGCAGAACAAAAAGTTGTGGACAGCGGTTATATTGTGCGGCGTTCTGTCGGCTTGTAGCAATGACTCGTCATTCGAAGTCAAGGGCAATTGTACTGATGCGTGCGAACTTGGGAGCGTGAAGTGTCCGCAACCCGGGACAGGATACCTCGCCGAGTGCGTGAAGAAAAACTCCTGTTTAGTCTGGGAATCGAAGATGTGCGCGGATGGTCTGGTTTGCGATGTCAATGCGACGGACCATTGCGTGGATCCCGGGACGGTGACGTGCACGAATGCATGTTCAGAGGGAAGCGTGGAATGCACGGAAACGGGGTATCGCGAGTGTGCTAAAGGGGATGATTCGTGTACGAAGTGGACGGACAAGAAGTGTTCGGATGGTTTTGTATGCGATGCAGCAAAGAAGGAATGCGTGGATCCCGGGACGGTTGCTTGCGTGAGTGCGTGTACTGTTGGCGACAGCAAGTGTACTGCTGGTGGCCTTGCAGAATGCGTTGAGAATGCAGATGGATGTGGTGAATGGGGAACGCCTGAGCCTTGCGAGGAAGGGAAGGTTTGTGATGCCGGACTGAACGCATGCGTGGCCGGGTGCGATGAATGTTCGGTGCATGCGAAAAAGTGCGACGGCAAAGCGGTTGTCGAGTGTTATCAGAATGAAGACGGTTGCGCCGTATGGAGCGAGCCAAAGTCGTGTGGCGACGGTATGTACTGCGATTCGGAATCGAACGAGTGCGTGGCCGGTTGCGAGGATGCGTGCAGTGAAGGTGCGATGGAATGCGAAGGCGCGATGGTTAAGCGTTGCGTTAAAAATGAGCAGACATCGTGTCTGGAATGGGGCGTGTCTGAGAGCTGCGGTTCGAATATGCACTGCGATGCGGCGACGAACCAATGCGTGAATGAATGCCAGGATGAATGCACGGCAGGAACGTCCGAGTGCGTCGCGGATAAGATTCGTGAATGCGGCAATTTCGATGATGACGCGTGTCTGGAATTTAGCGAGCCCGAGGATTGCGGAACGGATAAGGTATGTGTGGACTCGGCGTGCGTGATTTCGGGATGCGCGGTGGAGTGCGAAGTCGGAACGGAGAAATGCGACGGGACGACGGGGATCGTGAAATGCCAGGACGACGGGAACGGATGCCAGAAATGGGTGTCCTTGAAGTCGTGTCAGTCCAATGAACAGTGCGAGGAAGAGTCAGACGGGGCCGTATGCGTGAACAAGGCAAAGGTTTGCGAGGCTGGCGACAAGAAGTGTTCGGACGATGGCCTCGGCATTATGACGTGTGTCGAGAATAATGCGGGAAATGCCTGGAATCTGTCGGGATGCGGCACGAACATGAAGTGCGACGCGGGAAGCGTAACGTGCGTATCGTCTTTGACATGTACAGATGCGTGTACCGAAAATGCGAAACAGTGTAGCAGCAAGGGCGTTCCGCAGACATGCAAGAAAGGGACGTCGGGGTGTACCGAGTGGGTCAACGGGACTGCGTGTACTGACGCGCAGTATTGTGACAAGGGAAGTTGCGCGTATAACTGTGGGAATGACTGCGATCCGTTCTCGATCGTGATTATTCCGGATACGCAGAACTATGTCCGTTATACCGATGCGAGCAAGACGAACACCACGTATCACAAACAGATGCAGTGGATTGTCGACAACAAGAATAAGAAGGATCTCATGCCGAACCTGAAAATGGTCATCCACATGGGGGATATCACGAATGACAATACCGATGTCCAGTGGAAGATAGCGAAATCGGCACAGGAGATTTTAAGGAAGAATAATGTTCCGTTTACGGTGGTGAACGGCAATCACGATTACCGAGTTTCAGGCGCGATAGGCGGGCGGTCGAAATCGAAGTTTGAGACGTATTTCCCGGAAAGCTATCTGTCCAAACTGCCTGGATATGGCGGGATTTATGCCAAGCACAATACGTGGTTTGATTTCCATGCGGGGAACCAGGATTATATGGTTTTGAATCTGGAGTATGCACCGCGTCAGCAGACGCTGTGCTGGGCGAACAGCCTACTTCGGAAGGCGGAACACGAGAACAAGAAGGTGATCATCGCGACGCATGCGAACGTGACGCATGACGCGTCGTTTGGCGGGAAGCCGAAGCTCGACTTCGTCGCTCACGGTGCGAGTGGGTCGGAAATGTGGAACGGCCTGACTGCTCGCCATTCGAACATCATCATGGTTTTGAATGGGCACGTCGGCGATAGCGAGCGATTGGAAAAGAAAGGTAATCAAAAGAATGTGGTTGAGCAGATTCTGACGGATTACCAGTTCGAAAAGCCGTGTTCGGCGGACAAGATCGGAAGCTGCACGAATCATTGCGCTCACGTGCAGGATGCGGGCAATGGCTGGCTCAGGATTCTGACGTTTTATCCGAAAGAGAACCGCGTCCATGCGCATACGGTGTCGGTCATTTCCAAGAATAAAAGCACGTTCTCGAAGGAAGGCACGGATCAGTTTTTCTGTTCGTCACTCTATAAGGGCAGCGACAAGACATACGACAACTGGTATCCGCGAGATCCACAGGACAAGGTTCATCAGTACGACTTCCACTTTGATTTTACGTCGAAGAAGAAGAATACGTATGATGCGG
>JAZODZ010000504.1:0-11927 GCA_045597285.1 Myxococcota bacterium | reverse complement strand
GGCCTCCGACTTCAAAGGGCGTTATACGCAATGCGCGTGTCGGGAGATGTCAGCAGAGCCTGGAGAATGGGAATGCAGGCGGTCTCGTGCAATGCCGCAGCCGTTGCCGAAGCCTGGGTACTGAGCATGACGGAATCCGACAGAATCAGATCGATGAGAGTTTGCGTCAAATTCTCGATTTGTGCCGCGATTTGCGGGTGTTTTGCCAGATATGTCAGGCCTTCGGCTCGCACGGACTCATCGCTATCTTTGAGTGCCAGCCGCACGTATGGAAGCGCATCCGATTCCGGAATGACTTGTATCCATGCCCGACGCATATCTGCACGGCTTTCGGAAAAGGACTTTTCTGAATCCGGCTTTATCTGGCTTCCCGTCATTTGAAGAAACCACAAGGCGGGTTCGGCATGAAGGCGACGCGGTTCCTTCAGAATTTCCTGCGCTTGGGCGCGAAGCTGTTCTGTTTGTTCCGCCGTCAGTATCGATGTCCCGTGATTGGACATCATCACGACAAGCGCCCAGCGCGCTAAATACACGCGTCCGAAATTGTCGTTCGAGGGCGTATGGAGAATGAGTTCGGCCAAATCGGACGCAAATTCGACATGCCTCGACGCGACCTGCATGGCGGTAATCGCGGTGTCCGTGGTAGCCTTGCCCATCTGCGATAATATCTGAGAACGGACGACTTCGTCGCTGCCTGTTTTCGCCAGAAGTTTCAATGCACTGATATGCGCCTCGTGATCGACCAGTGAGGCGATGGCCAGTTCCCTGGCTTCGCTTGTCGGCGGCAGATTGTCCAGATAGGCGCTTTTTAACAGCGCATTGCGAGAAATCATTTCCGCGAGTTCCGGGAGCTCTCCACGCAAGATTAAATCCGCAAACTGCCCGTTGTCATGGAGATGCCGAAAGGTGTTCAGTAAAATGGGTTCTGTAAACTGCTTGACGTGAGAGGCCAACCACAATACGGCATCCGGAGTCGAACGCATGGCTTGGATTTGCGAAGTTAGATCAAAGGCATCGCTGTCGCTCAGATGAGAGGCCTGTTCTTGCGTAACTTCGACGTCCGGATTCGCTTCGATTAAAAGAGCTATCGTCCTAAGCTGATTGCGCTGCTGATCGCGATCCGATGTCTCGAGTGCATTGAATAGCGCAGAAATACAGGATTCCGGCTTCTTTTTGCATGCCGTGGCAACGCTCGTCGCCAGGGAATGATATCGGGCAAATTCAGCCAGTTTTGGGGCCGTGCTTTCCAAACGGTCGACGGGCAGGTTCCGAATGATGCGCCGCTGAATCTCATCCGGATTATCGGGCGTCACGTTCAAAAGCAGGGCATCATAGACACTGCCCATCGCAGAAAGCGCCTGAATGGCTTCGAGCCTCACTTCGTCCATGGGCTGATTGCGGACGATATCGAGCAAGGCAGGTGTCAAGGCAGGATTTGCCAGTTTCTGTGCCGTTTTACACGCCTCAATGCGAACCTCCAGCTGAGGATGATACAGCATGTCCGACACGTATGGCACACAGCTTTCGTCGCAGATGCGCCCCATCGTGCGAAGGGCATTGACGATGACATCCGAATCCTCGTCCGAAAGGCGGTCTATGGCCTGTGGCAGATCCGTGAGCGATTCCGCGTAAGCACACGCAGGAAACAAAATCAGAATTGTGATGAGGTATTTTAATAATTTCAAAACGTTAATATCGAAATGCTCTCCCATCGGGAGGCGTGTGAAGTATTATTTTGTGCTTCACTACCTAAGGAAAACCCATGTCAGGGACTAAATAGTGACATAACACCGTTATTATTTATAGCACAGATTTGCGTTTGCCGAATGAAGTGTCTATAAATAAGCCTGACTGCAATAATTTGGGTAGTCCTTTGAATTAAATTCATAAAATAAAGAGAAATTATGAGATATATTCGCGTTTTACCGTTCATTTTAGCTTCTTGCCTCACACTTGCCTGTGCCGATGGCGACAATAAAACGACGAATCCAGACGATACAAATGTTCCCGGTACGACGGATACGACGCCGACCGATCCGACCCCGACGAATCCGACCCCGACCGATCCAACACCCACTAACCCCACGCCGACAAATCCAACTCCAACCGATCCGACACCGTCTCAGCCTTTGGATAATGGCGAGGTTGATCCTTGTGCCTCTGTGAAATGCACGTCCGGAACGTGTAGTGAAGGCGTGTGCGTGACGGCCGAAATGAAAAACTATCACAACGATCAGACGTGCGATCCCGAAACGTTTGTCGAATTCTGCGACGGAAATGTGGCTGTTTATTGCGATCACGGTGTCGTAATGAGTGGGGCCTGCGACGAGAAATGCGTTGTCTACTCTGAGACTTATTTCGGTCTCGTCCGCCAGCAGGCCGGTTGTGTCGATGGTGGCGCGTGCAATACCCTCAATGAACTGAAACGAACATGCAGTGTCGTCCAGGGCATGGGGCAGGTACTGACGACGGCCTGCCAGAAAACGACCCGCGGTACTCTGAACTGGGTCAGCGTCAACGGCTATTACTGTGCCGGCTTATGCGACGGTAATGGAGAAAAATGCGCCCTTACCGAAGGGGAATGCGATCCATACGATGCCAGCAATTACAGTTGCGAACGGCACACGCTCAATACGTGCTATCTCGACTCGAACCTCATCGCGAGAAAAAGAACCGATTATTGCGACGACAAATGTATTTCAGTAAATGGCATATCGATGTGCGGGTTCAGTTGTGATAAAGAAGGCGACCGGTCGAATCGTTGCGTGTATGCTGATTCCCTGTCGATACAGGATTCCGGCGAGTTCGTATGCACAAAAACTGATTCCGGCGCACTTTACAGCATCTGGAATGGCGAGTATTCGCTTTGCGATGAAGCAAAAGGATGCAATGCATCGACAGGAGTCTGCAATTAATGTCATCATTGGAACGTCCTCATGTGGCCGTAATTCCCGTCGCAGGCAAGGGAACGCGATGGATGCCGATTTCCCGAAGTGTTCCCAAGGAACTGCTCCCCGTCTGGCGCCGAACGAGCGCCAGTTATGCGTTTGAAGAGGCTTTGAGAGCGGGTTGTGACGAGGTGATTTTCGTCATCTCGCCAGACAAACGCGATGTCCTTGAACATTTCCTCCAATTCGACGCGACCGATCTCGGGCCCGATTTTGAAGGAATTTCGTGGGCCAATCTCCACGAGAGAGTTCGGATTCACGCCTGTATGCAGGAAAATCCCAAGGGGCTCGGTCACGCAATTCTCTGTGCCGAAAAAGATGTCGCCGGACGCCCGTTTTTTGTCCTGCTCCCCGATGAAGTCCTTATGACAAACGGCGTTTCTATGCTCCTCGACTGCATTCCTTCCGTCCTTTTGATGGAAGTTCCTTTTGAACAGCGGTCGAATTACGGCATTGTCAAAGCCGAAGAAAAAAATGGCGAGCTTTGGATTTCGGATCTCGTCGAAAAACCCAAGCCGGCACTCGCGCCATCCTCCCTCGCGATTACCGGGCGATACGCCTTTACCCCGGAAATATTTGATTATCTTCGCATCCAGACGCCTGGACACGGTGGCGAAATCCAGCTCACCGATGCCATGAAGCAATACACGAAACAACATCCATTGCGAGGCGTCATTTATCGCGGTGTCAGGCACGATGTCGGGCAACCCTTTGGGCTTCTTACGGCTTCGCTCGATTTTGCCATCCACGATCCGGAATATGGCGAAAAAATTCGCACAATTGTTCGCCAGTTGTGTGATAATCCCTAGTCCCGTTTACGGGGTTCTGTAAAACAAAGTGCCGCTGTTTTCGCGGCGTATTTAACGGATGATTCAGGAGGCGTATGCTCCAGTTTAAAAACGTATCTTTCGGGTATCGAAAATCGCGCATGGTGCTCGACGATATTTCGATGACGCTAGAACCTGGCTATATCTACGGCCTTCTCGGCGTGAATGGCGTCGGAAAGAGTACTCTTTTCCGCCTTATCTGCGGTCTCAATCCGCCCAACAGCGGTGAGGTCACCGTTTTCGATGACATACCGAAGCAAAGAAAACCTTCTATGCTCTCCAAAATATTCCTGCTCCCGGAAGAAATCGATTTTCCCGGCATGGATATCATGCAGTTTTCAAAACTTTACGGTTCGTTTTACCCGAATTTCTCGGTCGAAGACCTCAAAGACTTGATCGCAAAATTTAAAGTGGATCCCGCTCAAAAGCTCAGTACGATGAGCCAGGGGCAGCGAAAAAAAGCCAATATCGCGTTCGCGCTCGCCTGCCATACCCCACTGCTTCTCATGGATGAGCCGACAAACGGCCTCGACATTCCGAGCAAAACCACGTTCCGAAAGGTTCTTGCGGAGTATCGAAATCCTGAAACAATTATCATTATTTCGACGCATCAGGTACTCGATCTGGAACGCCTCATCGATGCCGCCATTATTCTCGATAATCGAAAAATCGTCCTTTGTGAGAAAGCCGCCGACTTACTCGATAAATTCCATTTCGGCGAGATTAATGAAAATAATGCGAAGTTGGCGGTTTTCAAAGTCGGGACGGTGCGTGGCGAAGTCGGCATTACTTTGAGAAAACACGATGAGCCTGTCCAGACCCTTGAGGATTTCGATCTCGAAACGCTCTTTAATGCGGCGATGGAAATTCCGGAAGAACTCCGTACACATGAATGAGGGATGTGAAACATGAATGATTACTTTTCTTTAAGCAGGTTTGGCAAACTGCTCAATATTCATAGCCGTACACACCTGATTCCCATTGGCATTGCGGCTGTCATTGTCCTCGCTTTTTTCGTTGCGCTCAATCTCCTCGTCACGCGTGTGCCAGATGGATATGCCGGAAAAATTGTTGGAATAGGCATTGTCTTCGTCATCATGACAGGCGTAATTCCATTTGTGACATCGATCATGGCCGCACATAGTTTTCGCGATTATAATCGCCGTTCCACGGCGACGCGAATGCTCATGTTACCGTGTTCAAAACTGGAACAGTACACATCGCTTTATATTATTTATATTATATTCATCCCATTTATATTTGCGTGTGGTGCTCTTTTTATCGAGAATCTTTTCCTGTCCTCGCTAGTAAATGATGCTTTTAAAGAACTCGCTGGAACGCCGGAATTTGAGGCGATTGCCAACTCGATGAACGGGCCTGTTTCCCTCGAAGACGTTCGAAATGGAAAACTGATGTCGGCATCCTCATATTTCAGTACCTGGCTTTGGCTTGCGGCATATCAAAGCCTGTTTTTCCTGGGATCGACGATATTTAAAAAAGTGCCATTTATCCTGACGAATGTGTGTTGTTTTGTTCTTTTCATCATCTTCGTCGTTCTAGCGATCAATGTCGATCCCATTGGCGATGCACTCGAAGAAATGGGTAATATCATGTCGCCGGAATCCCATGCGCCGAGCTTCGTGATACCGCTCGTTTTCCTCGTATTGATGACCGCCGCTTCATGGCTCAAATTCTGGAAGTCCAAACTCGTTTGATATAAAATCCGCCAATCGGCGGATTTTTTTATATTTATTTGGGGACGCTCGTTTTTACCGCAAGAACTCGAACGTTTGAACAGCTACGCCATGACGCTCCATGGATCAATAATATGATCATAAATAGCCATTAAGACTTCGTCAATCGATGGATAAAGTTTTGATTCAGAAATGCCATTTCGCCTAAATGTATAACTGAACAATCCCTGAGTATTTAGACTCAGAGTAATATTCAGATCAGGACGTTCTTCCAAAACCATGAAACGACACGGTCGTTCCATAAAACGTTTTTTGTATCGGTTCACAAAATTCGCCTTTCGCGTTTGGCGCAGTTTGAAAAGCCGTTCTCGTTCGCGGGCTTTGGCGATATCCTGCTGCATCTTGCCGGCACAGACACATCCCGCACCAATCGTGCGATAATAATTGGGATGCTTCATCACATGAACATAGCGAATGATCTGTTTTCCACACATGCGACAAATCCCAAGTGGTTTGCCGAGATCGATCACTTCAATACATTCCCAACCGTGATGCGGCACATCACGACGAAGCCAAAGGTTTTCAATACCCGCAAAGGGCTGTGCCCATTCCTCATGATCAAAGTTATACTGCCGAGATTTCGGAATGCCAACCGTCGAAATACGAACCTGTGAAGAATTCAAAGGAATTTTAACTCGCTTGCCATTCGACGTATTGACTGCGTCATGCGTATCCCCGGAAGTTTCGGCAGGAACAACGGAGTCCATATCCCGGTATTGAACCGGGGGATTTGTATAATACTCCCATACTGCATCATCTTCGTCATCTTCGTCTTCTTCGTCATCCTCGTCATCTTCGTCTTCTTCGTCTTCTTCGTCATCTTCGTCATCTTCGTCTTCTTCGTCATCCTCGTCATCTTCGTCTTCTTCGTCATCTTCGTCATCTTCGTCATCTTCGTCATCTTCGTCATAATCAGCAACAGCATTTATAATAATCTCATCATTCATGGATTCCTGTTTCATCGCATCGTCGATATCGTGTTTATCATTCGCGTCAATCGAATTATATTCAGCCAATGGCAAAAGCTGGCTCTGTCCAGCTTCCTGAGATGTACGAATTCTGGGTTCTGACATTTCATTGGGAAACAATGACGCCTGCGTGTTCGATACCGTATTCCGATTATCGATATTTCTATGTTCATGAAAAGAACTGAGTATATCTGTTACGCGACGATTATCGGACTGTTTTTCATCCACAGCCGGAAGTGCTTTGTGTTCAATTCTTACTTGCGTTGCCGCAGAGCGCACCTGATTGGCGATGTTTTCCCGTGCCATTGCCTGACGCTTTGCAAGATTCTGCCAGGCATCGAAATCGTAATCCATACTGACGGGGCGATGTCCCTTTTCAAAATCGATATCATACACACGGCGAACCATATCAAGTTTGCATATTTTTCCCTTTCCAAATATGGGATGCTGCAACCAATCGCCGATTGCTCGTATCGGAAGTTTCTGGCGATTATTTGATTTAATGGAAAAATCCATCAAATCTTTGGGAATGATACCGATGCGGCGATAATTTTGCTCTCCCATATCGAACAAAAATCTCGAAGGCCGTTTGTGCGCGTTGTTTTCGGAATTCCCTTCCGATTCGGTGAGATATAAATATTTCATGGCACGCGTTACCGCGACGAAACAAAGTCGTCGTTCTTCTTCAAGTCCGGCTTCGGCACGTTCTTCAATTGTGCGCCCCGACGGAAAAATACCCTCGGTCATACCACAGACAAAACACGCTGGAAATTCAAGCCCTTTCGATGCATGTATCGTCATGAGTTTGACCCTATCGAGGTTTTCTTCCAAATCATAATTGCTTTCAAGCGCAATTTCCTGCAAATATATATTCAATGAATAATATTCTCCATATCCCTGTTCCCTTTCCCAAATTGCTCGCTTGCACTCGGACAGGTTATCCAGTCGATCGGTGCTCCCCAGCTCACGAATATATTTTTCATAGCCTGACTCTGTAATCACCTTTTGCAACAATTCCGAAACCGGCATTGCATCGATTTGCTGTCTCAGATTTTCGATTAATAATATAAACTGCTCGATATCAGGATTGTTAAATCTTGATTCATTCTGATGAACTTTCAGCGTCAAATACAATGACGTATTCTCATTCTCAGCGATATTTTTCAAAGCATTCAAACGCGCTTTGCCAAAATTTCGACGCGGTGTATTGATAATGCGCTCGAACGCGGTATCGTCATCACACAACAACAGTTTCAAATACGACAGGACATCGCGTATCTCCATGCGATCGTAGAAACGCACACTGCCATAAATCTCGTACGGAACGTTTGCGGCCATCAAAGCCTGTTCGATAAATCGCGACAAAAAAGATGCACGGTATAAAATGGCGATATCCCTGTATTCGAGGCCTTCATCCTTCACCAGGCGTTTAATTTCTCTCGAGATCCATCGCCCCTCATCGTATTCGGATTTTGAATGTAAATGTATAACATTCGCACCAGACTCGCCCGCCGTATATAAATCTTTTGGAATTCTGTTCTTATTATGCGCAATCAGGGTATTCGCCACTTTCAGTATATTGCCCGTTGAACGATAGTTTTGATTGAGCAATATCGTCTGCGTATCGGGAAATATCTTGTCGAAATCGACGAGAATCGCCATGTCAGCACCGCGCCATTCATAGATATTTTGATCGGGATCGCCCACGACAAACAGATTCTGATGATTCGCGCACAACGCCTGTATCAGCCGCAGCTCGCGCTGCGAAGAGTCCTGGAATTCATCGACCTGTATATAATATAATTGCTCTGACCACTTTTCTCGCACTTCCGGAAATCGCGCAAAAATCGTAAATGTAAATGCAATCAAGTCATCGAAATCGAGTGCAAACAACTTCTTCTGTTTGAGCAAATATTTTTTGATAACGTTCACTTCAAACGGATTGACTGGTGTATTGCTATCCGCCGGCGGCACGACGATCCGATCGACTTGATTATTTATCATCAAATCGACGTATGCTTCATTCGATTTAAGTCGATGGATCGCCTGCATGACATTCTCGAATGTCGCCTTGTCCATCTTCAAGTCCAGTTCGCCATAAATTTCGGCCAAAATCCGCCGCTGTTCCACCTCATTCAATATCGAAAACGACTTAGGATACATCACCCGATATATATCATCGCGCAACACGCGCACACAAAAGCCGTGATATGTCGTAATCAGCGAACTATCGCATCCGTCGCCAATGAGCTTGCGAACGCGTTTTTTCATCTCGCGTGCAGCCTTGTTCGTAAACGTCACGCACAATATATTTCCCGGTTGAATCCCGGCCGCGACGACGAGATATCCGAAGCGGTGCGTCAGCGTTTTGGTCTTGCCCGAACCCGCACCAGCCACGATGCGGACATTGCCTTCCGTCGCAATCATCGCACTTAACTGTTGCGCATTCAATCCTTCAAATAACTCGTCCATTTGCGTCTCTCCTATTTACCACGCCGTGTTCAAGCGCCTTCATCAGTTCAGTGAATCGACCAATTCTTTCGACGCTTTGAACTTCACAGTCTTTTTCGCCTCAATCCTTATCACTTCGCCAGTCCTTGGATTGCGGCCTTCACGCTCGCCATTCTCCACGATATCAAACGTCCCAAAGTTGTTGATGCCGACGGCATTGCCCTCGCTCAGCCTGTCTCGAATCGCCTTAAAAACGAGCTTCACATATTCCGCTCGCTCTTTCTTTTTCACCGTTTCGGGAAATTCAATCGAATTCACGAAGTCAAAAAACTTAATCTTCCCTGCCATTTCCATTCTCCTCCATAATGTCTCGCATCCGTTATGCGTCCCCGAGACGTTCCCTGGAACGTCTCGGCTAAATTTAACCACAGTGGATATGGGCTTTTTTGCCTTCCCCCCACACTATCACGCCCCTCTCGCGCAATTGGAGAGGGGAAGAAATAATTTGGGAAATTCGCCTTTTCCCAGGGTTACGCTACGCTTCACCCCGGGCTGAAATTTTTCGCCCTTTCAAGGCGATTTTCGATCAATAATCGAAGTTTTTTTCATTTTACTTATTTAATAGAATTCTAGCATTATCCATAATTACTCGCTTACTTTAACCCAGACAATTCCAAGCCTTCGTCGGTGTAATACTTCGGAAAGTTCTCCTTGATATACTCCTCCAACAGGATCACGCGATAGGCATCCGAATATAGCGCGATATCGATTTCCTCTTTCATAAAGCTACTCAAAGCCTTGAGAATGCGTCGTTTTCCCGTCAGTTCATCCCGATAATACTCGAGATTCATATAGCTGTGCATACATTCATAATAAATACTGCCACATTCTTCCTGAAAATAGCCTGTGGCAATCATATCACTGGAATCCGCATCCTTTTTATGCCGTTCGATAAAATCCTGTTCACAAGGCAGTATTTCATTCAATACAAACGCATTATCCTCATATTCGAGTGAAGCACGGTCACTATCAATGACGATATCGCCTTTCACAAAAGGCGTCGGAAATGAAAACCACATGCCTGCAAAATCATCCTCAGAGCATATATCTTCGATGACATTGCCGCTCTGTTCTATCGATTTCAATTCCCAGTTTGCATTGAAAGTCGCATCCATATATTGTGGACTGTCATCGAAATAGCGCTTTCGAATTCCAATTTCAATAACATTGATACTATCGTGTTCATCGCTTAGATATACGTTCTTCACAAATTCCTGACACGTCTCGAAACACGAAAACAGATAGTCGTAATAATCCACATCTTTGCGATTATTAAGCTGAACACTTACGGTGTACACTGCGTCCGGCACCTTTGTACGAAAGGCTTCAAACAATCGATTCTCGTAATCGATGCGCTTTTCGAGGTATTCATGCAGGCTTGGCCATTCCCGTGTCCAAGGACGCTCTTCAATTTTAGCATCCGGCATCGTGCGAATCATTTCGCGCCAGGCGTCGTGTTTTTGAGCCATCGAAATGCATCTGCATTGCCATACAAGCCATGCAGATTCAACTGGTGAGAACTGATATTCTTGCTTTTTCAGATATTCGCGAATATCCTTTGAATTGATGAATTGATAAATATCCATCTGACTGCTCCTAATGTTTGGTTTTGAGTTTATCATCTGCAATTGCAGGTCTGCCGTATCCTATTGGCCTGCGGCCAATACGGCGAGCCCGCGCCGCTATCCCTGTCGGGATACGCGGCGCTCCTCTATTTGCTTCAAAAAACTAATTAAATCCAACATTGTCCATGACGTTTCAATCTTTGGACATAACTGGATTTTATTATAAAATAGTTCATCCAACCGTTGTTCGAGTTTTGGAAAATCCTTGCCGCAATTTGGACAAAACTCCCAATGATACCCATGCCCACTCAATCCTCGCACGGTATAATACCCTAATGTCTCACAATTACACTTGATACAACGACCACATCGAAGCTGTCCGTCATTATACTTGATCAATAGCGCGCCAAGCGGAATTTTGGCGAGTCCCGCAAACGATGCACCCGCCCCAAGATGCTCATCTGTAATATTGCTGAGTTCCGGCGTATGGCATATCGCCTCACGATATTTCCAAATCAATGAAAATTGATTCCGAAATGCTATAATGCCATATTCATTTATAAACCGCTTTTGATATCTGAATATCGATGAAGTTGAAATCTGAGATTCACTTGGAGCGATGTCAAGAACGCTGCAAATAGCCCCCAATTCCACATACCCATCATCCTTACCCGTTTCCAAATAAGCATAAAGTTTTTTGCAAAATTTGCCAAAATCCTTTTGTTCAGGAAACAATTTGAATGCTTTTCTGGCGAGTTCTTTTCGTTCCCAGCCTTTTTCAGCCAATTTCCGTTTAATCAATACGTGTCGTTTCATCTCCAATTCCACGATTTGAGCGTTAAGTTTATTCACTGCACTCTCATCTCGTTTTTCCATATCCAGATGCAGCGCTTTTTCCGGGCAGTATGTGCTCAGATCCAGTTTTTCATCCAAATCAACTTTCAAAGTTGTTTTCTTATTCATAATCACTTTCATAATCACTCCTTAGATACTATCGGAAGATTCTGCTTATTCAGAGCAACCTGAATATACGCCTTGTGATTAAGCAAAAGCCTTTTCCATATTTATGGAACAAATACTCCGATGTACGCTTCATCGTGTTACCTCACTATATTATATTTGAGTTATATAATACGACTCATATAACTCTATCATGGATTCGTATGTTTACTATTGAAAACGCAATTCAAAATATCAAGTATTTTTTTAAATTTTTGGGGGACAACTGGGGCGCGGCGTACGCAAAGTCCGCTAATACCATAAAAGCCCCTAGGGCTTTTGGCGAGTAGACCCCGGCAACGCCGTAAGTCCAAGACTTGCCCCCAATGGGGAAATAGGAAATCTCAATGAATTA
>JAZODZ010000503.1:0-6827 GCA_045597285.1 Myxococcota bacterium | reverse complement strand
GAACTGATAGAGATACTCAAACCCGTTTACATAGTCAATTTGATATCAATTGGAGAAACAACGGATGAGCATATTAATGTATGGGATGTAATATTGCTCTCTTTTTTCTGACGATTTCATAACAGATTGCCTTGCATGGGGAGTTTAGGCACGATGTGTATTGCGAGCCGTATGCGCCGCAGGCGCATAGGCGAGCACGCACGGCGTATCGGCCGCAGGCCGATAGCCGTGCCAGCGTAGGGGCGCGGTCTCCGACCCGCCCCTGGGCGAGCACAACAAAACTATAGTTTATTGCCTTTTTCATCGCGGTCACTGAGATCGATTTTATACTTTTTCGATTTGCGTTTGAAATAGCGCGTGTAATGCCAGATCGCGTCTTCGACGCTCCAGTCGAGCGAATCCTGTTCGAGTTTGCCAATCCCCTTGAGGACGAGTTGCGCGTTAATACTGATCGGGCGAGGCCCAGAAATCGCGTCGAGTAGAATTGGGATATCCTTGTTCGTGAGATCCGTGACCTTAAACCCGGCTGACTGGAAACCGGAAATGAGCCATCTCTGACGCGTTTTTCCCGCATTTTTTTCGTTCCACGATGTCAGCTTTTCGATGCACTGTTCGCGTGTTCCCGACGTACAGAACGCGTGGTTTGCTGTCGTACTGAAGGCCAGCACGATATCGCGATAATGCGTTTCGGACGGCAGCTGGATGGCTTCTAGCAGTGTCTTGAGATGATCGGCATGGGGATTGTGCGTCATGTAGCCCAGAATATCGCGGACGGAATCGTCGTCACCATTCTTAATCAAATCAACGAGAACATCGCTGAAGGCCGTCCGCGTCGTGGCTGAATCCTTGTTGCTGAGCGCGGCAATGAGCGCCTTTCTGACGGCCGGCACCGGTTCCGCTTTGAGCCTGTTTGCGAGTGTTTCGGCAGCCGATGCGTTGAGATAACGGGCAGCAACTGCGGCGGCAAGGCGTTCCGTTTCGTTTTCGCTGCCAACGAATTTGAGGATTTTGTCGCTGTAATCCTGCGCCGAACCGATAAGAGCAATGCGCTGAAGCGCTGCCGCCTTCTCCATCGGCGTCTTTTTCGAGGACGAAAGCGTGGAAAGATGAGCTTTGACGCATCTTTCGCGTTTGGGAACCGGATCTTCCTGCCATGCGTGGATGATAGATTTATCGATGCAGCCGGCGCAGATGTCGGAATTTGAACAATAAGTGCGGATGTGAAAATGGTCGTTATGCGCTGCCTGAACCTGCACGGTTTCTTCAAACCGCGCTAGCAAATCCTCGCTTGCACCGCGGTTGATGAGTTCCTTGTGGATGGCTGACCGGATGTATTTTGCCAGGAAAATAAACTGGACGTTGATTTTGGGATGCGTAAGAAGAAGTTCGACCAGTGTCGTGTTTTTTTCGAGATCAAAGGTGAGCACGCCGTCGGGAGTGTTGACCGTAAGATTTTTTCTGAGCTTGTAGAGATTCCTGGGATGTGCGAATTTGCCTTTTTCAGTGAGATAATAGAACCCGATGTCACCGTCTCGCCCGGAATTGTGACTCACAGAGTAAGGAATATCGCCGCCTTCGCGGTTGCTCATGTTACCGAGATACATCACCGTACCGGGGTATTTTTTCTGCATCGCTGCCGCCGTATCTGTCACCAGCTTAATAAAATCTTCGGTGGCGTAAGCAATGCCTCGCTCGTATTGCACGGGGAGTTGGCGCACGATGTTTCCGGGGATAGGGAGTGGATGACCGTTGACGAGATAGCCGTCGCGGGTGTCGCCGATGGAAAACGAGTGGCCTTGTTCTTCGTGCGTCATAAAAAACTGCCGCGTCGGCTTGGGGGCTGGTTGCCGGGCTTCCTTAAAGGCTTTGTCGATTAAAAGAAGCGATTGAATTTCAGGAGAAATGTAGTTAGGTCGCGGCTTTAATTGAATATTTTCTTTAGCAGTGCTAATAATAGGCTGTTTTTCTGTCGGCTGTGTTTGAGGCTGGGCCGATGAACATCCGGGATAAATAAGCGCGGCAAACAGAATAGTTTGTGTCAGCAAGCATCTGAAGGTATTATTCGACATGACTCTCCATCCTGCGTCAAAAAAAGGCACTGACAGGATATATTGAACCCGTTGAGTGGCAAATTTTTTGTCTGAGGAGATACTTAGTTCTTTAGGAGATACGACGTGAAAAAGTTAATCTGGACAGTAATGGCGCTTGTCATGATGACCCTTTGCGGTAGCTTTGGGCTTCAGCAAACGGCTCAGGCAGAGGAAGTTCAGTTCGAGCTTCTCGGCAAACTCGGCGGTTCCTCGAACAATCTGGACAAGATTTCGCTTGGCGACCCGATTTTTGACGTTTCGGGCGGGCTTGAACTTGCCGCCATGTTCCGGTTCGACATCGGAATCGGCGTCGGCCTGAATTTCAACTGGAACATGGTCAAACATCGGCTTGAACAAACCAAGCTGACTTACGCCATGGAAGCGCATAACCGCAAAATGACAGTCCAACATCCGTCCATCGGTCTCGTCCTGCGTTATGAAATGTTCGATCTTCTCGATCTCGGCCTTTGGATGAACTACGGATTTGGTTCGGTCAAGAATAGTTACTCCGACCTGAATGAAACTGTTCTGGACGCATACGGTATGCAGGATGCCCATTTCAAATGGGATCTCCAGACGTTCGAACTCGGCATCATGTGTGCGTTTATGTACAAAATCACGAACATCAACCTCGACGTCATCGTCGGCCTTCAGGCATTCGTCGATTTCAGCCGTATGCTCGCCGATGACGATTCCCTCAAAGATGCCCGCGACGTGACCGGCCGCCATCTCGATGAAAACAGCCTTTACACGGTCGGTTTCAACATCGTCTTTGGTATCCGCTATGACCTGATTTTTGGCGACAAGAAAAATAAACAGGCCAAGAAATAATTAAACCATTGCCCGATATCGAAGCGCCGGTGCCCCAAGCACACGGCGCTTTTTTTATGCGCCGGGCTTCGTTGTCTCAAGACTTTGCGCCATGGGGTAAGTGAGGCCACATTTATGGACTGGATTAAACTCACTAATTCAGAATCACCACCAGGTGCAGAATTATCAACTCCTGCCTACTGCCTGGTTTCGATAGGATTATGGACGTAAGAAACGCTACTAGAGTCTGAAATACCAGCTATTTCCCGACGCAGAAATGGGAAAAGATCTCGTTGATGACGTCTTCGGATGCAATCGCGCCGGTAATGAGTGCAAGTGCATTTGCGGCTTCGTGGAGATCGGAGGCAATGCACTCGGCTGGCAGACCGGCATCGAGGGCCTGAAGTGCCCGGGCAAGCGCGGTTTCGGCATCGCACAGATGGGAAATGTGTCGCTGCGATGTCATCAGCGCGACGTTTTCAAAATGGCTCTCGATTTGTTCCGCCAGGTGAATCATGGCGGTTTCGAGTTCTTTGAGTCCCTGCCGCGTGATGATGGATACGTCGAACACGGGAATGTGCAGATTCTCTATAAATTCCGCGAGTTTCGCAGAAAGTTCAGGCCGTATGTCGAGATCGGCTTTTGAACGGACGGCGAAGATTCGTCCATTCTGCGCGAATTCTTCCTGCATAAATCCCGGCGTTTGCAAGAGTTCGTCGAGAATCTGCGAATCCGGGGACGCGCCATCGATGAGCATGATCACGATATCGGCGTTCTGCAGCTGTGAACGCGTGCGCGTGACGCCGATGGATTCGATGGGGTTGTCGGACTCTGTCATGCCGGCCGTATCGATAAGGCAGAACTGCTTGCCACCGATCGTGAGCTGTGATTCGAGCGTGTCTGTGGTGGTGCCGGCGATGGGGGTGACGATGGCTCTGTCGTGACCGAGGAGACAGTTGAAAAGACTCGATTTTCCGGCATTCGGACGCCCGACAAAGACGGTTCTCAGACCGCTGGCTCGATATTGGGCGTGCGCCCGTTTCATGCGATCAATCTTGTCGAGAAGAAGATTCCCTTCGGTGCGTATGCGTTCAACGGGGAGAGGCGCGAGCTCTTCTTCGGCTGAAAAATCGATGGACGCCTCGATGGCGCACAGAAGGGACATGACGGATGCCCGCATGGCCTCGACGGATTCGGAAACAGATCCCGAAAGCTGCCTCTGGGCTTCGCGACACTGGGTTTCGTTCTGGGCATGGATGATGTCCATGATCGATTCGGCCTGTGTCAGATCGATCTTTCCGTTCAGAAATGCGCGTTTGGAGAATTCTCCGGGTTCGGCTGGAAATGCGCCGGCCTCGCAAATCGCAGCGAGTATGCGCGACAAATTGACTGGGCCGCCGTGGGCGTGGATTTCGACGCTGTCTTCGCCGGTAAAGCTGTGCGGTGCCTTGAAATAACACACCATGACTTCGTCGAGCTTTTCACCGTGAATGTCATAAATCGTCCGAAAGTGCATCCGGGCGTGCTTGAGTTCTTTTTTGACGAGGCATTTCTGAATGATGGTCAGGGCATCGGGGCCGCTGATTCGGATAATGCCGATGGCAGCCGGCATCTGGCTTGTGGAAATGGCTGCGATGGTTCTGTTCGGACGCATGATGGTGATTTGAAAATGGCGGGAAACCAGCGTCAGTTGATTTGCGGCGTGATTTCCTGTTTTCGGTAATAGTTAAAAATGATGAGGACGTCGTCGAGCGCCTTTTTCCGTTCTTCTTCCGTGAGGCTCCTCGTGTCCATGACGAATTCGATGGGACCGGAAAAGATCTTCGATTGGATCATGTTTTCGATTTCATCGCGAGGAATGTTGAGCGTGGCGAAATCGAGGTAGAGGCCGGCGGGGCGCAGTTCGTTCTCTTTGCCACGAAGGACGCCGGGCGTGCCCTCGATATCGATAAGGCAGACGCGATAGCCCGGATCGGTCGGAAAACGCTCGGGATTGCCCGCCACCGGGCCATCCTCGACAAGTGTACACGACCACGATTCCTGCGTGAAATCGATGTTTTTGGCGGACTTGTTCCAAACGAGGCGCGAGTAGACGGCTGGGGCCTCGCGTTCGGCGACATCGAGACAGCCGTAAATCAGTTTTTCAAAAGGGTAGGGGAGCTGGCACTGGATGACGCCGCCAAACGGCAATTTGAGTGGTTTGCATCGACCAAAACTCGTCAGTTCAGACTGGATTTTCGAGCAGTTGAGCCGCGATTTCTGTTCAAATGCCGTCCGTTCGATTTCGATTCGGTCAAAGGCATAATCCTCGGGATAGAGCTCTTTGATTTCGAGCGGCGGATCTTCGGGCGTCAGCAGCTGGCAGCTGCACAGTGCTATCGCGATGACCGCCATCGTGGCTGTGATGAAATGTCTCGACTGAATCATGGAACTTTACTGGACGGCAATTCTATTGTTTTCTGGCAGACTCGTACTTGGCTCTCTGCTTGGTCGCGTCATCGGCGAACTTGTGGTACCGGTATTTCTTCAGGAATGAGTCAAAATACTCGTAGGCTTCGGACTCATTATTGGTCTTTGCGGCGGCGTAAGCCCTGTAATAGCGGGCGAGCGCGTCCATGTCGGGCGTGAGATCGGAAGGATTGAGTTTGGAGAAGGTGTTGCGGGCGCCTTCAAAATCCCCGACCAGGTAATACGACATGGCGAGATAGAAATTGAGCCGTGGTGAATAGGCCGTATATTCTTTATAGGCCTGGCTCTTGACGAAAGCGTCGCGAGCCTGCTCATAGTTCTGGCTGTTGTACAGCATGACGCCGTCGTGGTATGCGTTTTCGGCGAGTTTCCAGCGTATTTCGTCGATTTTAGCCTCGAGCAGTGCCGTCTCGGCGGGGTGCGTGAGCTTGTTTCTGATTTCGAGAAACTGTTCGACGGCGTCTTCATAGAGACCCTGTTCGATCTTTTGATAGACTTCGAATGCTGCGTCTGCACCGGCTCTGTTTTTGTCATTTTCGTCCTGAAGGATGGACTGCGACTGGATGGCGGATTCGTAAGTTTCCTGTTTATATTTGATGTCGCTCGATTTGGCGTTGTTGCGCAACGAGACGCCAAAAATGACGCCGATGACGGTCAGAATGGCGAGGATGGCGAACGCAATCGTGAGCGAAAGCGCATATTTCCGTTGGTTGAGCTCGTTTGTCGTCTGAAGTTTTGAGAGCGTTTCGAGGCATTTTTGATTATTCTCGCGGGTTTGCGCAAGAATCTCCTCGAGTTTGTCGAGGTTTGTACTCGGTGCTTCGGCGGGTTGCGAGGCTTTGGTTTTGGGCGCTTTTTTTTGCAGACGGTGCGGCGCAATCGATTCGACGGGGGCCGTGTCGGTGTCAGATGATGGTGAATCCTGTGTTTGCGGTGCCTTGAGTTGATCGAGCGGCGACGTCGGTGCTTTGCTCTCGGGTTGTGCGGGCTTGAGCGTGACTTCGGGGATGGGCTCGGACGAAGTCGCCGATTCGGTGAGGTCGAGCAGCGATCCGGTTACGGTGCTGTCGGCATCGAAGAGGACGTCTCCCAGCAGGTTTCCCGTCGAAGGCTGCGCTGTCGTGGCCGGCATATCGACGACGCTCGGCGTGTTGGATTTTCGGGTTTTCCGTTTGAGTTTGCCAGGGTGAATATCGTTTATATCGTTCATTTCAGCATGAAAATTCAGAGAAAGTGTGTGCTTTCAAAAAAAGCGGCATCTTTTAACAATTCGTATGGGCGATGACAACCTGTAATGCGTTTTTTGGGGGACACCGCCTATCTGCGATACGGCGGCGGGGCGTGGCTATGCCTGCGGCATACGCCACGCTACGTTTCCGTGGGTTACGCGACTTTAACATGGATTATGCAACCGAATGATGACGCCACGCTACGTTTCCGTGGGTTACGCGCTACGCG
>JAZODZ010000502.1:0-2844 GCA_045597285.1 Myxococcota bacterium | reverse complement strand
CCCAGGCAGCCGCATTTTATGCTGTCCATGCCGGAAAACCGTTCTATGACGGCCTCGTCGAATTCATGACATCCGGTCCGGTCATTGTGATTTGTCTCGAGGGAGACGATGCCATCGCACGTTACAGAAAACTCATGGGCACCACCGATCCTGCAACAGCCGAAGAAGGTACGCTTCGCAAGATGTTTGCGACATCCAAGAGCTTTAATGCCGTTCACGGCAGCGATGCCCCGGAAACAGCCGCTGTCGAAGTCGCATTCTTCTTCCCAGGCTGTGATCTGATTTAAACCGGATTGAGGTACCCCCTCATTTCTCATAAACCTTTAACCTGCTCACTCACGATAACGATCATGCAATCCATTCGAACTACGCTCCCCGATGAACTGGAAACCATTCTAGTCGATGAACTTGGCGAAAAAAAATTCCGTGCAGCCCAGATACTGCGATGGATTTTTGTCGAACGCGTCGAATCCTGGGACGAAATGACCAACATCTCCAAAGCGCTCCGTGCAAAACTGGCAGATCGATTTGAACTCGCCACGTTACCGATACCGGAACAGCACAGCGCCAAGGATGGAACGAACAAAATTGCATTCAGCCTTGCCGACAACAGTGTCGTCGAATCCGTTCTGATTCCGACTGATAGCCGACTGACGCTATGTGTTTCGTCACAGGTGGGATGCAAGTTCAATTGCACATTTTGCCGTACAGCGACACTCGGTTTTTTCCGTAGCCTCACGGCGGATGAGATTATTGAGCAGGTTCTCGTGGCACAGAAAGTTGCCGGGGAACGCCGCATCACGAATATCGTATTCATGGGCATGGGTGAGCCGCTCGACAACTACGACAACCTAATCCGGGCATTGAAAATACTGCTTGCTCCGGAATGCTTCGACTACTCGCGGCGAAAGATAACACTTTCGTCAGTCGGACATGTACCAGGGCTTCAGGCCCTGGCTCGCGAAAATCTTGGAATCAACCTGGCAATCAGTCTTCATGCAGCCACAGATGAACTCCGTTCGCAGATTATGCCAGCAAACCGCATCTGGGGTCTCGACGAGCTCTTTGCCACACTCAAATCATTTCCGCTCGATCAACGACAACGCATTACGTTTGAATACATCATCATCAAAGGGCTCAATCACAGTCCTCGCGATGCCAATGCACTCGTCAAACGCCTTCACGGCATACCGTCCAAAGTCAATCTCATTGGGTTTAATGCGTTTGCCGGATGCAAGTTTCAATCGCCATCGGAAGACGAAATGCTCGAATTCCAGGAAAGGTTGCTGGCGAAAGGGCTTTCGACGACCATACGGCTCGCTCGCGGAGATGACGAATTGGCCGCCTGCGGCCAATTAGGCCGAAAAGGCGACAAGAATTTGGGATAGCACCGCCCTTTAATTCATTGTTATTTTGTACAATCGTGATAGATTAGATTACCGCTTTTTGCGGCAGTTCTATTTCTATATAAGGAGATTAACCATGAGCGAAGAAACAAAATGCGAATGCAATGAAGCCGTAGAAGAAAAGTGCCCATGCGGATGCGGATGCGGCAAAGACTGTGACTGCGGTTGCCAGGAAGGAAAAGAATGCCATTGTCACGATGACAAATGTTGCTGCGACGATGAGTGCAAATGTTGCTGCCACGATGACAAATGTTGCTGCGACGATGAGTGCAAATGCTGCTGCCACGATGACAGATGCTGTTGCCACGATGACAGATGCTGTTGCCGCTGTTGCTGTTGCTGCCACGATTGCTGCCACAGATGCTATTGCGAAGAAGAATACGAATGCACTGACGAAGACCGGTTCACAATTCTGAAAGAAGTGGCAAAAGCCGTTGTCATTTCGGCTGCTGCGACTGCCGCGACACTTGGTGTTACCGTCCTGTTCAAACGCCTTCTCAAGTAATCATTTTTATTTTTAATAATAAAAAAGCCTGCAATTGCAGGCTTTTTTATTATTAAAATATAAATCATAAATAGACGCTCAATTCATAAGCGCGACACAGACAATTCAGTCTTTCATTCAGGCGTTAATTCCACGATTACCAACTCCGGGCGATTATAAATTCTAGGCACCCACGTCGATTCCCGGGCAAGGCCACGGCTCACGATCATTGTCGTACCATTCCGTTCATACATGCCACCCGCCAGGGCAGGAAACTTCCCCTGATTCGGTGCATAAGTACCGTTGAGGATACCGGGAATGCGCCACTGTCCGCCGTGCGCATGACCAGCCAGAACGAGATCGAAATCATATTGACTGTAAACATCTAAAAGTTCCGGGCGATGCGTCAGCAGAATCGTGTAAGCACCGTTCTTTGGCAACGCCGCGACTTGCGCCAACTGCTCCTCAAAACTACCTTCCGAATGCTCGAGATAACGAATCTTGCGGTTCCATGCATACGGATCATCCACGCCACAAATATTGAGTTGCCCCCCCTTGATGCTAATCTCGGCCATCTCACCGCTGAGGCGGATGATTCCATATTTCTCCAGAGCCGACATTTTCCGCTTAAAGCCGTCCTCTTCACTCCAATACTCATGATTTCCAGTCACATAGTAACTCGGATACCGTCCGCTAATGCCTTGCAGAAAGGAAACCGTATTGTCATCCGGCAATACATCATCAAAGATATCCCCGCCCAGCAGAATCAGATCCGGTGCCTGCGCATCCACGGCATCCAGAAGATCCCGCATATTATCGCCGTAATTGCATGAATGCAGATCGGTCAACAGGGCAATTCGAATCGATTCGGTAAAGTCTTTGGCTTGCACAGAGTAAGGAACTACCTTGAGGGCATTGTAAAAACCGGGCAGGAACAGGCATAATAGGATAATT
>JAZODZ010000501.1:0-21523 GCA_045597285.1 Myxococcota bacterium | reverse complement strand
GGCGAAACCGATGTCGACTGCGGCGGCACGGTCTGTACCGCCTGCGATGCCGGCAAGAAGTGCCAGGCCAATATCGACTGCCTTTCGTACCACTGCGAAAGCTTTGTCTGCACCGGCGATCCCGTCGAATCGATAAAACCCAATGAAATCGTCATCAACGAAGTCATGGGCGCTCCCAAAACGACCTTGAAGTTCAGCACGCAGCCCGACGCCTCGCAATGCGAATTCGTCGAAATCGTGAGCATTGCCGATACGTACCGCAACCTGAACGGCTGGTCGCTGATGTTTAAAAGATCCGGCACGGATACCGTGGCCTCCGTCCCGCTGTCGAATCTGATCGCGCCCAAACACGGCATCGTGTTGAACAACTGCTCCACGCTGCCGTTGCCCTCCAACATGCGCAACCAGACGATCGAACCGAACGCGTTCAACAACAGTGCTGACTACGATTTGTGGCTGTCAGATGGCGAGCACTCGACGGATGTCGTGACGCGCAAAGGGCTTTCGTCGGCAACGGGTGTTTCGCAGACGCGAACGGTCGAACTCGATTCCACGGCGGAACTGGCATTTCACAACAAGGTTTATTCGAAATACAGCAATTCCCCGGGGTATTGTGCCAACGGCGGCCTGTTTACGGAGAATTGCGAGACGGAATGCACGAACGGCCACCTCGATACTGGCGAAACGGATGTCGACTGCGGCGGGGCTTGCGAGGGATGTCAGATTGGGCAGAAATGCGTCGAAGGCACGGACTGCGAATCGGGGTATTGTCGTGACAAGCAATGCGTCATGCCGCCGTGCAAAAACGACAGCGATTGCGAGGAAGGCGCGAGCTGTGACGCGGGATCCGGCCTGTGCATCTCGTGTTCGGACAATGCAAAGAATGGCAGCGAAACCGACGTCGACTGCGGCGGATCGTGCGGCGGCTGTGCGACCGGGAAAGCCTGCCTGGTCTATTCAGACTGCATTTCCGGCCTCTGCGAACAATCGGTTTGCAAGAGCACCTCTGCCGTGAGTGCGAAACCGGACGATCTCATCGTCAATGAAATTTTCAATTCCGGGGCCAGCAGCCCGGCGTTTTCGCTCAACAACGGCGTGGCGGCGTGTGAGTTTATCGAAATCGCCAACCCGACGACGAAGAATTTGAACCTTTACGGGCTCACGCTTACGCTGAAATCCAAAAACAAAACCGGGGTGGAGCAGACACCCGTCCTAATCCCGTTGCACGGCGTGTTGAAATCGAAAACACTGATCGTCGTGAACAATTGCGAATCGCTTCCGTTGCCGGACGATGCCGTGTCGTTCCAGGTCGATAACAAAAGTATGCTAACCACAACCAGGACTTACACGATCAGCCTCGACCGTTCTTCGACTGAGAAGTCTGATCAGATTGAATCGCTTGCCATTGGCAGCGTCGTGACTTCTTCGTACAACCGTGATCCGGACATGACGGCCGGTGCCGGCATGGTCAAGACGACATCAATAGACGGTCATGCGGACTTTGCAACGCCTGGCTATTGCGCGAACGGCGGCCTGTACAGCGACGGGTGCAAGGTGCATTGCGAGAACGGGCGCAAGGATCAGGACGAGACCGACGTGGACTGCGGCGGATCATGCGGTGGATGCGCAAACAACAAGTACTGCAAACAGAATTCGGACTGCCAGTCCGACCTGTGTTCTGGCGGTCGATGCACGGGCGAAATCGCGGTCACACCGGTTCCGACGGATCTCGTCATCAACGAAGTGATGGCCGCCAAAGGCAGCGACAAAGTGTTTGCGCTCAATGGCAATGTCGCGACGTGCGAGTTTATCGAAGTCGTCAATGTTTCGGGGAAAAAGCTGAATCTTTCGGGCGTAAAGATTAAGGGAACGCAACACGCACCGACCGGTGACACGTCGAAGGAAGTTGAACTTTCGGGCATACTGGAATCGAAGGGCGTTATCGTGGCGCACAACTGCGATACACTGCCGCTTTTACAAGGCACGGTCGAAGCCAAATTGAGCAGCAAAACTTACCTGACCGACTCGGCGACATTCGATTTCTGGATCGACGTGAACGGCACGACGGGTTCGTCGGTAAACGTTGCCAAAGCGACAACGGGCGTTTCGATGAACCGTGCGACGGATCTCGATTCGACGACTGTCATCGGCACGATACACACGGCTATCAATTCAGCCGCCTTCGCCTCTCCGGGGTATTGTGCGAACGGCAAACTGTTCAGCGCAGGGTGCAAATAGGTTTGGGGCGCGGCTATGGCGCAAGCGCCATACGCCACGCATGAGCACGGCTATGGCAAAGCCATACGCCGTGCTATTTGATTTTGGGGCCTCACTCCCATCATTTCGCGACGCTTTGTGAATTGCACTCAAGCAATTCTTTGATCTTGTCTAAGATTCCGGCTAAACTGATCGCCGTTTCTTCTTGTTTTCCTTCAGGAGTCATTATGAAAGCAAATCGTCTTTACATCTTCAGCCTTTGTGCCATAGCCGGTCTTTCCCTTTATGCCTGTGGCGACGACGATAGCAAGTCGTGTGAGAAAACCTCAGAATGCGGCGATGCCAACGAATGGAAATGCGATATCGACACGAGTACGTGTGTGCGTCTTTTCCCGGAACACTGCACGAACGGCAAGACCGACAGTGGCGAAACCGATTCGGACTGCGGCGGCACATGTGCCAATGCCGATGTCAAAAAGAAGCTCACCTGCGGGCTTGGCAAAGTCTGTAAAGTCAATGGCGACTGCGGCAGCGGCAAATGCGAGGCTGGCAAGTGCGTTACGGCAGGATGCAATGATCTCGGGGCTTGCGACGATACTTCACTGACTTGCGACAGAGCCACGATGACTTGCATTTCGTGCAGCGACGGAACGAAGAATGGCGAAGAAACGGACGTCGACTGCGGCGGCTCCAAGTGTTCCCCGTGTGCAGCAGGAAAAGCCTGTAAGGCCGATGGCGACTGCGAAACCGGGCTTTGCAAGGATGACGGCAAGTGCTCAGACCAAAAGGCCGTCGAAGCCAAGACGGGCGACTTGATCATCAACGAATTCATGGCGAATCCGGATGGCACCAAAACGCCAAAACTATTTCCCTATAACGGTAACGTTGCGCAGTGTAAATTCGTTGAAATCGTTAATGTTTCCAAGAATCGGGTTATCATTGACGACTGCACGCTGCTCGTCGAACGGCTTGATGACAGTGGCAATCCAGTCGAAGGCAAGGCGAGCACAACCAAACTGGCAGGTACGCTCCCTGCGAAAGGCGTTATTCTTGCGCTCGAAAAAGGGTGCAAAGAAATGACTTTTGCACCGGGAACGCTGACGGTGGAGCTTGCCAGCGCGAGCAATATCACCAAAACTGCTGCTTATGATGTCGAAGTCTATTGCGGTGAAAGAAGCGAAGAAAATATTTCCGGCTATGTTTCCATTCCGGCAGTTCCCACCAAGGATACTGGTTTATCGATGAACCGTCCTGAAGATATGAAACTAATTCCCGCAGAAGATGAGAGCAAGATGGTTCTTCACACGAGTGCCAAAGGGGCGTTTAGTTTTTCGTATGCCAGCCCGAGCTACTGTGCCAACGGTGGTCTGTTTAGCCAGGATTGCAAGACGATGTGCGGCGATGGTGCATTAAACAGCGATGAAACCGATATCGATTGCGGCGGCAACGCCTGTGGCCCGTGCGCAGTTGGAAAGAATTGCAGCAAGGAATCGGACTGCGAGACCAACCTTTGCGAAGGCGGCAAATGTGTCGCGCCCAAGTGTGATGCAAACACGAAGTGCGAGGGCGAAATGGTTTGCAATCTCGAGTCTGGCAAATGCGAAGGTTGCGGCGACGGCGTGTTAAATGGGAATGAATCCGATACCGACTGCGGCGGTTCCTGCTCCACGAAATGCGAAAAAGGAAAGAAATGCAATTCCGGCGCTGACTGCGAAACCGGTGAATGCGGCACTGATGGCAAATGTGCGGGCGACAAACCCAATGCGGCAACGGTCGACGATCTCGTCATCAATGAAGTCATGGGTTCGCCAAAATCCGGTATGTCTTTTAGCACACAGGAAACTGTCACTCAGTGCGAATTCGTCGAAATCGTCAACAAGACGGATAACCCCTTATCGCTTGAGAATCTGAAACTGAATTTGAAGAAAGACGGGGATGCCTCGGCTAAAGAAATTGAAATCAAAGATATGATCATCGCCGGCAAGAGTGCTGGTGTCGTTGGCGAATGCGAAAGCAAGTTGGGTCCCGATGATGTTTCCTACAAGAAAGCAACGCTTAAAATGACGAACGGCGCAGCGTACACGCTTTGGCTTTCTTCATCCGATAAAGAGGGCGAACGCGTCACGCGTGCAGAGAAGGGCACGTCAACTGGCGAATCCCAGAGTCGCCATCCCGATATCACGGGAACCGAACTGGAATTCGGTGATGCCACACCGGGATATTGCAACAACGGCGGTCTCTTTAGCCAGAATTGCGCGGTCGATTGCGGCAACGGGACGGAAACATGTGGCGGCAAGTGTCCGGAGAAATGCGCCAGTGGGCTGCATTGCAATGGCAACGATGACTGTGCGTCGGGAACTTGTGAAGGCAATGTCTGTACAGGACAGACCATCGAATCTGCCAATCTGAGCGATCTCACGATTAACGAAGTCATGGGATCACCAAAAACTGGCGATAAATTCGCCCTTCAAACAGAAACGGCTCAATGCGAATTTATAGAAATCGTCAACATAGCCGATCATACGGTTAGCGTCGATGGCATTTCTGTTAAGTTGGCAAAAGACAAAGCAGAAATTTCAGAAACAGCTGATATTACGATTGCACTGACAGGAAATGTACCGGCCAAGACAGCTCTTGTTCTTTCAAAAGATGCCATTCCTGATAAAGCTGGAAATGAGACAGTGCAAGATTTCGTTTGGAAATCGGCTTCGTTTGGTAAAGGTATCACAAACGGTTCACCTTATGCGATCTGGCTTTCCAAGGGAGAAGAGACATCGGGACTTGTGATTAGAAATGCCTTAGGGACAGCCAACGGAAAGTCTCAGAACCGAAGTGTTGACATGGGAGCGACTGAGAATGAGACTCTGGTATTTCATGACGCGGTTTCCACTAATTCAGAAACTAAATATTTGAACAGCCCGGGATATTGTGCCAATGGCAAGAACTTCAGTGAAGGCTGTGAATAATCGATAATGAAGGAAAACGCCGTAAGTGTTCGTATTGAACACCTACGGCGTTTTGTATTGAAGGAACACAAATAATACAGAAAAAACACTTTAATATTGCGCTTACACTCACTAAACTGCCTTAGTTTTCTTTTGACGGAGGCATTCCAAATGAAACACTTCAAATTATCGATAATAGGTCTGGCAGCGATGTTTGCTGTTGGGCTTTACGGCTGTGATAAAGGAGACACGATCGGCGGCTGTTCGACATCTGAAGACTGTCCTCATCCGACGCTGTATCGATGCGACACGCTGCGCAACAGCTGTCTCGAGCTGAATCCGCCTCATTGCCGTAACGGCAAGACAGACAAGGACGAAACCGATGTCGATTGTGGCGGTTCATGTACGGCGTGTGACGTGAACAAAAAGTGTAAAATCGATTTGGACTGCAAATCGAACAAATGCGCGGGAAATATCTGCGTTGCGGTAACCTGTACGAAGGATGAAGAATGCAATGGCGTGGGGCACAGTTGCGATACCGTGTTAGGGAAGTGCAGTACATGCCTTGATAACAAGAAGAATGGCGAGGAGACGGATGTAGACTGCGGTGGCCCGTGCAAGAGCAAGTGTTCGTTACATCAGGGGTGCAAGGAAAACAGCGATTGTCAGTCCGATATCTGCGGCCCGACGGGCACATGCGAACCCACGCTTTGCCAGAATAACAACGATTGCGATGTGGCGAATGCCGAAACATGCGATGATGGCGTGTGCATATCCTGTCACGATGGCGAGAAGAATGGCAATGAAACTGACGTGGACTGCGGCGGCATCTGCAATAAGTGCTCCGTGGGAAAATCGTGTAAAGATAACAGTGACTGCGACAGTGGGCTCAAGTGTACCGAGAATAGATGTGCTGACGGAACCGTTGAACCCGTCATCGATCCCGAAGTCGTATGCAGCGACGGCATAAAGAACTATGAGGAAACAGCCATCGACTGCGGCGGTAACCTTTGCCCGCAATGTTCTGCCGAAAAAGAGTGCAAAGTCGATTCCGATTGCCAGTCATGGTCTTGCAAGGGCGGGCTTTGCGCATCCGCGCCCTGCACGTCAGCCCAAAGTGGCCAAATCCGCATCAACGAAGTCTTTACCAATCCGGATACCTCAAAAGACATGATGCACTCGACGAGCAAACAGATGAAATATATCGAGCTGTATAACAGCACCGATCACAAGCTCTACCTTCAGGATTTGCAGCTCGACGTCGAAGATGCGTCGTCCAGGAAGTCAGCGATTGCCTTGTCAGGATGTATCGATGCCCATACTTATCTTTTAATCCATCCGAGTAACCAAACACCTGCCGCACTCGATGAAGATGCGAAACTGTTGCCTTCATCCGATTTAGAGGCAGCGATTTCAGGCGCGGGAAAATACGTCATCAAACTCGACAACCGCAGTTCTTCCGCGCTCATTCACGGCGTTTCGGTTCCCGATATGTCGAGCAATTCCGGCGTATCAGCGGGCTGGAAGACATCGCCACAGTCCGAAAACGGCCTCGATCTTCTCGTTCCCCATACCGAAATCAAACCCGCCGATGCGCCGGCCGCGACTCATACCCCCGGTCTTTACAACGAAGCCGGTGAACCTCAGGGATAATCATGAAACGTATTTTTGCTCTTATGGCCTTCTTCACGCTCTTTTGCGCCTGCAGCGACAGTGACGAATCTGTATCGTTATGTGATTGCGAACCCGATGAGTATTGCGTCGATGACGAATGCATTCCAACCAATTCATCGGTTGCACCGGCACCAAGCGAAAACAAGTAATTAAAAGCCCCGCATTGCGGGGCTTACCCGTAAAAAAAGCCCCGCAATGCGGGGCTTTTTTATTCTCTATCTTTCGACCTTGGGAAGATCGTGAACCGACTCATATCGTTCGACCGCATGATGCGCCATATCTTTGGGAATCATGGGCATTTCGGGGATTTCCATGAGTTCTGACGGCGGCGTCTGCCAGTTCGGATTAAAAGTCTTGTCGGAACCTTCTTTGATGCGCTTCATTGCATCGTTTTCGTCCTTCATGATGCTTTCATTGACGGGGACTTCGACGACGCCTCCCGGCGTAGCGAAAACCGCTGTCATTTCATCGTCGTCGGATTCGGCAGACTCGCCTTTTTCGGTATTCGTGTTGATCACGTTGCCATTCTCGTCTTTAAGGACGGCTTTGCTAAACCCTGCCTTGATGGCATCAAACCCCATCCCGAAAACGCTCATCACGTTGGACACGGCGATGAATGCGTTCTCATCGATGGCTTTGACGGTCTTGAATATCTCTTGTGACTCGCGCTTTTTGGCGACGAGAAAGATCGTCTTTCTATGCTGTTTTGTGTACCATCCGATGGATTCGAAGAGGGTGGCACCGCGATGGTGACGATGAATAATCTGATCGGCAACTTCGCGGTATTTAGATGTGAAAATAAACATCTGCACGGACTGACGCTTACCGTTGCTGACGAGGTCAATCGTATAGGCAGAAACGCCCATGAAGACAAAGCCGTAGGCGACGGTTTCGAGCGTACTCGACGGCAGGAAGAAAGACGACGAGATCACGCACGCATCAAAGATGAGATAAACGCGGCCCCAGCTGACATTTTTGTATTTGGAAATGATCATCACGACGATATCGGAACCGCCGGTCGATGCGCCACGGAGGAGATAAAACGCACACCCCGTACCGCCAATGATACCGCCCGCGATAGCGCTCAGCAGTTTATCCTTGATGACGGGCGTTTCGAGGAGTTCGGGAAACAGCCAGGGAATAACCCATAAAAAGAAAACGAGGCCGAGTATGCCAAAGACGGTCTTGATACTGAACTCACGGCCCATGACAATGAGCGCAATGGCGCACAAAATCACGTTAAACCCGAGATACCCCAGCGATATATTGAACCCAAACAGGTAGTACAGCATGGCGCAGATACCGCCGAGTCCACCGCCGACAAACCCATGCGGAAGGACAAAAATATTCCATGCACCGGCATAGAACAGAAGACCGAGCGTAATCCAAAATGAATCTCTCAAATAAGCCAGGATTTTTGAAGACCTTTTAACTCCAGAATCCATATTGCCCCCAATATTATCAACACTCATCCTTGAGCTTATTTATGCGCGGCTTTACACCGAAAGCGTATATAAATCAAATACCAAGCGAGGCGTATTGGCATTCACGAACACCATTGAGATACGAGAACGAAGGGATTGGAACGGAATACTGCCAATAGACTCGCTGCCTGGGCGTATGCAATAGCCCAGGCGGCCGGACGTATTGGCGCTTGCGCCAATAGTCCGGCTTACAGTGGATGAATAAGAACTTCGCGCTGTTTGGAACCGTTTGGCGGCCCAATGACGCCTTCGCGCTGCAGCTGATCGATGATTTTACCGGCCCGCGGATAACCGATGTTCATACGGCGCTGAAGGAACGACGCGGAAGCCTGGCGCGACTCGGCTACGATTCTGACGGCCTCGTCATAGCGAGCATCGAATTTCGCATCGCCGCCATCGTCCTCAGAGTCATCGTCACAGCAGTCGCCGTCTTTGGGCGTCGTGATGTCGAGATTGTACTCTGGCTTGCCCTGCTTCTGCAGAAAACTGACGATCGACTGAACCTCTTCGTCCGAGACATACGCGCCGTGAACGCGCTGGAGAATGCCCGTGTTCGGCGGCAGGAAAAGGCTGTCGCCCATGCCGAGGAGCGTTTCTGCACCTTTCGTGTCGAGAATCGTCCTGGAATCGACGTAACTGAACACGCGGAAAGCGAGCCGTGTCGGGAAATTGGCCTTGATGACGCCCGTAATGACGTTTGTCGAAGGGCGCTGCGTCGCAAGAATGATGTGAATGCCAGCGGCACGTGCTTTCTGCGCAAGTCGGGCAATCGACTTCTCGATTTCCTTGCCAGCCGTCATCATCAGGTCGGCAAACTCATCGACGACGATGACGATATAGGGCATGTGCGTGTATCGCGGATTGCCGTTGTCATCGAGTTCGCGCATCGACTCAATCGCGCGAGGTAGCGTCGGATTCTTGACCTGCTCGTTGTAGCCCTGGATGTTGCGCACGCCAAAAGCAGACAGCTTGCGATAGCGTTCGTCCATTTCGTCGCAAGCCCAGTCGAGCGCGGCCGCAGTTTCGGCTGGCGTCGTGATAGGCGGCACGAGAAGGTGGGGAATGCCTTCATAAATGCTGAGTTCGAGGCATTTCGGATCGACCAGGATGAACTTCACCTCGTCCGGGCGAGCATTGTAGAGAAGGCTGCAAAGCATCGTGTTAATGCCGACAGATTTACCGCTGCCCGTCGAACCAGCCACCAAAAGATGCGGCATTTTCGCCAAATCGCTCACGACGGGCTCGCCCTCACTATCCTTGCCCAGTGCAATCGTGAGGATGCTCTTGGCCTCGCTAAACTGCTTTGAACCTATGATTTCCTTGAGGTAAATCGTGTTGCGCTTTTCGTTCGGAATTTCGATGCCGACGACGCCTTTGCCGGGAATCGGGGCCAGAATTCGGATCGATGCAATCTCGAGCGCCATCATTAAATCGTCAGAAAGACTCGATATTTTGGCGACTTTCGTGCCCGGAGCAGGCTGGAACTCGAACCGCGTAATAATCGGCCCCGGACAAATCTGAACGACCTGGCCCTGGACGTGGTATTCGGCGAGTTTCTCTTCGATTTTGCGGGCATAGAGCTTGAGCGAATCCAGCTCGAACCCTTTTTGTGTCGATGGATCGTAGTGGAGCAATGAAAGAGGCGGATGGTGGTACTCGTTTTCGTGGCCCATCTTCTCGATTCGGGCTTTTTCGGCGCGTTCAATTTCGGCTTCGCTCGCGCATTTCTTCTCGGCCGTCACGACAAATGATCCGTTTCCGCATTCGACGCGCTCGCCTGCCGGTTGGGGAACCAGCGGTTTTCGGCGAGGATTGTCGAGAAAATCGAGCGTTTCATTCTCGAAGCTCTTTCTTCGGACGGGCTGAACGAATTCTTCACTGTCATCGTCCTTTGAAATATCCACATCGGACAGTTCGGGGTCTTCACTAAATTCGGCGAAAGAGAGCTCGCTTGGATTCTCGCGTTTTTTCGATGCGGGTTTGAACCCGGCTTCGGCCATGAGTGCCTGCAGTTCGTCCGAGACGAGGATCGGCGTATCGTCTTTGCTTTCGGCCTTATCCGGCCGTTTGTCTGCGGGTTTCGGACGAGCCATTTTGAAATCGGCGGTTTCGGCGAGCGCCTCGAAGAGATTGATGGAAGGCTTGGAAGATTTTTCCGGGCCGTTGTCGGCATCGTCCAGAGAAAGCTGTGCAATCAGGTCGCGAGTCATATCGCATGGCACTTCGGGCGCGGGCATGGAAATGACTTTGCGTGCCGTTTCGTCGTGGATATCTGAAATCGCGAGGGTTGGCATATCCGCAGCTTTTTCCTGCGATTTTTCAACGCCCGAAACCTGTTTCCGGCCGATGGAACGAGGTTTCCAGTTTTTGAGAACGGAAGTCTGGGGCTGCTCTGGCTGTTCAGATTTTTCTTCGTGGGGCTGTTCTTCACCCGCATTGTGCAGCTGTTCCGGCGGGACGATAGAATCGAACTCGAATTCCGGCTCTACGGCAGGGACTGAATTTGAACGTTTAATGGCGCGTTTTTTCGGTGTCGCATTTTTGCGAATTCTCGCCATGATATCGCCTATCGTTTCCGTCTTGGCGGGTTCTTCCGAAACATCGGGCGACTTGTCTGTTTCAGGTTCTGCATCCTGCACAGATTCGGAGGCCGGTTCATCCTTCGGTTCATCCTGCACTTCAGCAGTTTCTTCTTTTTCCGAGGCGGAATCATCCTCGACAACGGCGGAGTCAGCATTGTTCCCGGGATCGACGCGTTCTGGTTTGTCTTCTTTCTCGTCCTTATTTTCTGCGGTTTCTTCGGGTTTTACTTCATCGACATCTGTGGCCGGTTCGCCGAGCAAATCGGACGTCGTCTCTTCGTAAAGTTGATCCATGGCGTTGTCCGAGGGGGCTTCGGGCACAGCGACGACGGGGGATTTCCTGAACGGCGCGGCAATGGCCGTTCCGAGGGTTTTGAAAATCCATCGAAAGACTTTCCAAAGGCCAACGAAGAAGGATTTTAGGCTTGTATCGGTGACGAGCAGGCCGCCAAAGATAGTAACGACGATACATGCGGCCGTAAAAGCAGCCGATGGAATGTGCTGCAAAGCCAGCGAGGTGCACCACGTGCCGAGTGCGCCGCCGGCGGCATGATCGAGCATCAACTGGCCGGAAAACACGATTTCGCATAGCGGGGCGCATCCCAGGACGAGCAGGATCATGCCGACGATGGCCGGCGGCGTGACTTCGACCTGCTTGCCCATAATCGTGAAAATCCCCATCAGGATGCATACTGCGGAAAAGACAAACGACGCCAGGCCAAACAGGGTCAGGATGATGTCGGCAATGTGCGCCCCAATGAAGCCAAAGAGATTTAGAGCAACTTCGGCATTTTCGGCCAGATCTGCGGCTGAGAATGTAAAGAGCATCAGGAACAGGACGACACCAAGCGCCATGAGGACGAGACCGATTAAAACCGCATAAACCTTAGATCTGCGCTGCATCCGGCGCGGATTTGCCTTGGCGAGTCGCTCGTCATCGCGCGGTGCCTTGACGTTTTTCCGCCCTTCCCTCGACACGGATTTCTGTCTCGACGACGATTCGCGCTTCTTTGCCGTCTGCTGTTTTTTTCGCTTTGAACTGTCTGAAGCAGTTACTTTCTTCTTTTTCTTCTCAGGCATCCCATAGACCTCATACCGCGAGTCCATTCGCGGCTGAATGTTTTAACACGCTTTGCGATAAGACCAAATTTTTGGACGCTCACAGAGACGTGTCTATGGTATATGAAGGTTTGGGGGATTATCTGACGGAGAGAAAGTCATGTTCAAAGAAGCAGTCATCGTAGGAGCCGGGCCGGCAGGGATTTCGGCGGCCATTTATCTCGTAAGAGCCGGCGTGCCGGTCACGATTATTTATAAAGACGAGGGCGCACTCGGAAAGGCCGTGTCGATTGACAATTATTACGGATTTCCGGGCGGCATTTCGGGGCACGATTTGTTTGTGCGCGGTCTGGAACAGGCGAAAGAGCTAGGGGCTAAAGTCGTACAGGACGAAGTCGTCGGCCTGGTCTGGGAAGAAAAGATCACGGTTCTGACGAAGTCGGAGCGATATCCGGCCGATGTCATCGTTCTTGCCACGGGTGCGGCACGCATCGCGCCTAAAATCGAAGGTCTTAAAGACCTGGAAGGACGTGGCGTGAGTTATTGCGCTGTCTGCGATGCATTTTTCTATCGGCAGAAAGATGTCGCCGTCATTGGCAATGGCGAATATGCGCTGCACGAAGCCACAGTGCTCGCCGATACATCGCGCCATGTGACGATATTTACCCTTGGGAAGGAACCAGAATTCGAGGTCGTAGAACGCGACAATATCGAAATCGATCGCAGGAAAATCAAGCGATTGAACGGCCAGGAATCCCTCGAGTCCGTCGAGCTTGAGGATGGAAGCATCGTCCCCGTTTCGGGGCTTTTTGTCGCCGTCGGCGTTGCAGGAAGTTCGGATTTTGCCCGCAAACTCGGGGCCGAGGTCGATGGTGTACGGATCGTCGTCGATGCCGACTGCGCCTCTGCCATTGAGGGCGTTTATGCCTGTGGTGACTGCAACGGCGGCATGCTTCAGGTCGCCAAAGCCGTTTACGACGGTGCCAAAGCCGCCTCTCACGCGATTAAATATCTTCGTTCCCTACCCTAATGGCGTTCCTTAAATACGCTTTCAAAACCAGGCAGTAGGCAATAGGCAGTAGGTAGCAACGATGTAAAACGTTCTTTTGTGAGTAAATCTTTATGCCCTCTTGGAACAAAATCATTGAAAGTAAAAATTGGGTGAGCCCAATCCCCTCCAATGGAAAATTTGTTGCAAGAGCGGCAAGTTGGTGACTGGATAGTTACTCACGACGCAAGTAAAACACCTCAAATCGTTGGCATTGAAAGACCTGGAACTTTTGGTGTGCATTATCACGACAACATTCGATACATTTCACGACCATAAGATATTATGAATTCATTTCTTAAAGCAGAATGGAAAACCATCGTTGGCATTATCGTTTTTGGCGGTGCCATATTCGGATGGTTTTATTATCAGGAAATACTTAAACTTCAGGCAGAAGAAGCCAAATATCAATTCACCTGTCTTCACGCCGGAACCGGGTTCCGCGATTTCAATCTGGGGACATCGTACAAAGATAATGCTGCGGCATTGACCAACTATAAAAAGACGGATGACAATCTGTTGAATCTTACAAAATATGAAAGCCCGGATGGATCGACGATATTGACATTTCGCAATGACAAGCTGTCAGCCATCGAGTTTTATCCCTTGCCGGATAATCACGACGAGGCCTGCAAAAATGATTTCACCGAGTTCTCTAAGAAAAATCAGATGATCAACGCGCCCATACGCCATGATGATCGCATCGATTTCAGTTATGACGGCCTTATATCGGTCAAAAAAGCCAAGCTACAGCCCGATTCGGACGATCCTCTTAATACAGGAAAAGAAGAACTTGAAGAGATCGGATGGATTATTCTTCCGTTATCGTAATGATTCAGACTTCATCCCGGCGGTTGAGGCCAATATTTTACAAAATCCCCTAATTGATATAAACTATGACAGTTTTGTCATGTCTATTTCAAAAACTGGCAATCCATTTATCCACATGATTAGGAGATAATCTTCATGAAACTTTTTAGCAAAGCCATCATTGTCCTTTCATTAGCTTCTGTTTTCTGCGTGAGCGGTTGCAAAAAGAGTTCGGAACCCGCCAAGAGTACTGAAGAAGTCGTTCAGTCGATCAAGGCGTGGAACAAATCAGACGTCAACTCGTTGTTGGCCTATATTCCTGCCGACACCCCGACCGTCCTCGTGACGACACGTGAAGTCGATTCATCGCATCCTGCGTTTTCCACGCTTATGAAGAAATCGTTGAAATATTATGACGATTCGATGAAATCATTTGAACGCCAGCTCAGTCATTATTCTGATGAAACGGGTAAGAAAGTCTATGATTCAATCAAGAGCCTTCGTCCGCTTATCGAGAATTATGAAGCCAATGCCGCAGAATGGGGACTCGATCCCAAATGGCATACCGACGCCGCGTTTTATTCGAGCAACGACACATTCGTTGTCAAAATCACGGTGGCCGACAGTCAGAAAGTCAAAGCCAAACTGGACTCATACATTGCCGAATGGACAAGGGCTGCAAAGCAAGATACCAATTCACCAATCGCGTTTACGGAACTCAAAGCAGGAAGTTCTACCTGGTACGTTTATGATGCAACAGCTGAACTCAAAGATTTAAAAGACAGCAAAGCATCGCTTCCATCCATGATTGCTTATAATCTCGACAATAACATTCTCACGCTCACTTCTGTGAAGCCCGGCGACACGGCGACGCTCGAAAAAATGCTCAAGATCCAGGACAAGCCGCTTACCAAGGATGCCCTCGGAAAAATTGAAAAGAACGCCCAGGCTGTCGGTTTTGTCGATACTATCAAATTCACCAATCAAATGCTTAACAGTGATACGACTAAAGACCTTGTAAAAGAAGGTGCCGATTTTGAGCTTACTCCGGTATGCGTAAAAGATATTAATTCGATCGTCGCACAGTTCCCGAAAATTCGCTTTGTCGCCAAAATCGAACCGACCGGCGAAATCATTAGCGAAACCGTGGTACAGATGAGCGACAAAGAGGAACTCGCTAAAATCAAGGCTTTGACCATTGATCATCTCACCGTTGGAGGCGAAAATTCTATGGCTGCAGTAAGTTTGAATCTCAAACTGAGCGATGCCATTCAATATCTCCAGGATACGACGAAACGCATCTCTGAACACAAATATGAATGCGAATCCATGAATCCTCTCATTCCCGATTTTTGGACTATGACCATTCTCGGTCTCTCCAATCCAAAGGTCAAGATGATTACATCGGCATTTACTGGTGCCAATGTCGCCATCGATAAGCTGAATATGGCAGGTAATAATATCGAAGTCGAAGCAGTAGCCAACCTCACCGGGCCGAAACTGGCTTCGGATTATCCAATGTTAGCCGGCATGGCAGCCCTGAGCGATCCCAAGCTTGGCCAGCTTCTCATTATGAAAAAAGGTGAGCTCAAGAACATCGACCTGGCCGAAGTCGTCGAACAACCCCTTAAAGTCAATGCGCTTCTCACCGACACCGACATCGTCGTTGGCACCGAAACGTATGACGTGAAAGCCATTTCAAGCGGCAAACGCACGAATGACGGCACCATCCTCTCGCTTAGTATCAACACTGCGATCGTCAATTCCCTCGGTCTGCCCCTCGACGACATTTCCATTCCCGATTCGACGGTGGGTCTGTCCATCGGCGTGAATGACGAAGGTTTCATCTTCAAAACGTCTTCAAAATAATATTTTTATGATGGTGGCAGTGCCTATGCTTTCGCATACGGCACTGCGGCCCGGCTATTTACCACGCCTGCGGCGTGGAAAATACGCCGGGCCTCTTTTTTATTGCGCCACACACCTCGAAATCATGTTCCAGCATATTCCCGTTCTACTCAATGACGTTCTTTCACAGCTCGATCCACAGCCAGGACAGCGCTACCTCGATGTCACGCTTGGAGGTGCCGGACACGCTTCAAAAATTGCCGAAAAAATTAGCCCAAATGGCGAAATCGTTGGATTTGATCGCGATCCCGATGCCCAAAAGGCGGCGCAGGAAAGGCTGGCTCCATTCGGCCTCAAATCGACATTTATTCAGTCATCGTTTATCGAATTCGATGTCCAATTGAGGGAACACGGGTTCGCAGATCGCGCCCAGGGCGGCGGGTTTGATCTCGTCCTGGCCGATTTCGGACTTTCGTCGCATCAAATCGACTGCACGGAACGCGGGTTTTCGTTTCAATCCGAAGCCCCTCTCGATATGCGCATGAGTCAGCAGGGCGAGACAGCCGAAGAATTTCTCGCCAGAATCAGCGACGGCGAACTGGCCGATATTCTCTATCAGTATTCTGATATCCGGCAATCACGACAGTTGGCAAGAAAGATTACCGAACGCGCCCACGCTGGCAATTTGCATACGACGACACAACTCGCAGAATTGTGCTGCGGCATCATGGGGTATCCCAAACCCGGCCATCCGCATCCGGCAACACGGGTGTTTCAAGCCATCCGAATTGCTGTGAACGATGAATTTGGGGCCATCGACGCCTTCCTGCGCGACATTCCCAAGTGGATAAAACCGTTGGGAAGACTTGCGATTATCTCATTTCACAGTGGCGAGGATCGACGCGTCAAGGAGGCGATGCACAAGTGGCTGTTCCCATGCACCTGCCCACCAAAACTACCGGTCTGCGTTTGTCACAAAGTCCCGTTAGGGCATGTGATCTCGCGCAAGGCTACCGAGGCATCGCCCGAAGAACTGGCGCAAAACTCACGGGCAAGGAGCGCAAAATTACGGACGTTTGTATTCGATTGAGGAAGGGGGGAATATTCAGACTCTAATGGCGTTTCTTAGATTGTGTTGCGCTTTTTAATTGGCACTTTGGTTGTGCGATAACAAAATACTTATTTTCGAAGATACGAAACTTGTGATTACATACCTAAGAAACGCCTTTAGAGGATGATTTTCTATTAAATCGAGCATTCGGAATAAACCCATTTGCCAGACTGGCAAACGCCCTTGTGGTAGGCTTTTTTAGAATTATCGCATTGCTCGTTACCATCGGTACAATATTGTTCGCATTCCTTGACCGCATCATTGAGGCATTCACCGCATACCGAAACACTGCAACTCGTGTTGCCACAGCTATCGATTTCATTCCAAGCGCCATCCACGCATTCGCGAAGTTTTCCCACACCGTTGCTGTCATTACCGCATGAATGCGAACCGTTCACGCAAACACCGCATTTGCCGTCTTTCCGGCATGAATTATAATTACACGAAAACTGGTCGAGCAAAGATGATAATTTTGGATTATCGTTTTTAAGTTCAGATTTATTCACTTCGTGCCATTCGCCCTTGATACACATCGTTTTAATGCCTATTTCGACGTCGCTCGCACCGTTGTTCAACGTTACATTATAACAATCATAATCATCATTCATACATTTGCCGCATTCTTTGTTATTTTTGCAAGAAACAGGCTTATCATTCAACAAGCACTTGGTTTCGATGCGTTTTCCGGCCTTGCAGGTATAAATGGCATCGCCTTCACAGCTGTTTAAACTCTCTTCGCATTCGCGGCATAATATTTTTTTTGCATCCAGTTCAGTGTATTGATGATTATCATCGGGTTTTAATATTTCCTGAGTAGAACAGCCATATCCACAAGTTACAACGGTTCTGGCCGAAATATTACCAGAATAATCCGCACCGCAGTGCAAAACTTCGCCGTCTTTACACCAGTAATCGTTATTATCATTCTGACATTCTTCCGAAATCACGATATCGGGCGGAAGATTGCTGCATTTGCCGGCCTCATTGCAATAAATACCCGCATTACAGACGACTTCGCTGCAAACGCAGTATCCATCCTGATAAACACCGCCGCTTTCCGTACAACTTGCTTCAATCTTGGCTTCGCGGTTACTGCAAATACCGATTTCATTACAAAAAATGCCAGGATCACATAAATTACCATTGCAGAAACACATTCCCGACATGAGCGTGCCACCGCTGGAAATACAGTCTTTAGGCGCAGGCGGATTTGGGGGATCCGGTTCAGGTTCCGGTTCTACCGGAACATTAGTTTTCGCACATTCAAGCGTATCGGGATCACAAACATGCTTGTCTTCACAGGGTACATCGCTGCAAATGCAAAACCCATCCTGAAAAGATCCACCACTTTCGACACATGCGGCTTCCAGCTTCTGTTCTTCAGCGGACTGCTTAATTTCGCACTGGCCAGTCTCTTGGTCGCAGTAACGTCCTTTGGGACAGGCGATGTCATCGCAGTAACAAATCCCCTTATAATAATCGCCGCCGCTATCGTAACACTTCGCTTCGCGTCGGGCATCCAGTTCAGAAGAATCGTTTTCATCTCCGGAATGGCATGACACTACACAACAAGCAATCAGAACAAGCACTGGATAGAATTTTTTCATCACGATCTCTCCCTTCGACAGGGTTGAATTTACCTTCTAGCAATTCTAACGCGTCTGAAAAATACATCTAACAGAAGCGCGGCCAGAGCCAGCCAAAGAAAATTATAAAATATAGGTGAAAAAGTACGAATTTTCACGCCTTCCGGATCTGAAATTTCGTCGAATGATGGATTAATCCTGCCATCCGTGGTTCGTGCGGCGGCATCGAGAAGATCATAATCCGGTTTCGGATGCGCGAATTCCTGCGCATAAGGGAAGGAAAATGTCTTTTGTGCAAATCCGAGCGATTCGTTTCCTTTTTTGAGTTCGGCACGTGCCTGATAGGTTCCGTAAACCGGCATGACGAAAGTATTCTCGTAATAACCAGGAGCAGTCTGAGGCAGGTTTAACGCCATTTTCTCGCCACCTGGCTTCGTTATCTCGGTATCGATCGACAACCCGTTCAGGAATGTATCGCTTTCGGAAACGGCGTCGACAATGACGCGAACGAGGTCATTTTCTCGCTTGATAATCATGTCAAAACGCGTCTCATCGTCGACCTTCATCGTCGAACGGACGACCTGCGCCCAGAATTTGGCAAAACTCCCCGACTGCTTAATCCATCCCGAAGCCCAACGGTTTTTGGCATCGCTCGTAAATACGGTTGTTTTTCCATTGCCGAGCGACCAATGAGCGAGGATTGGCGCATTGTTGGGCCCTGTCAGGATTGTCTGACTGCCGGGTTTTGCCTTGGTTCCCACGTATCCAAGAAGCGTCTGCATCGTCACACCGCTGACCATCTCGTGGTTTTTAGCCACTTTGGGGACGAAAGGCGTTTCGACGACAGCCTGATTCGCCACACGGTTCGTTTCTTCGACAAATATGCGTGGCACTGAACTCGAGTCTTTTGCGACGTATGCGCGTCCCTTTCCGAGGTTGGCAATGCGGCTTAACAGTGTCGTATCGGCATTTGCAAGCGCGATTGTCGATACCGTAATGCGTGATTTTGCCATTTCCCTAACGATGGCATCGATCCCCGTATAAGGGCTCCGGCCATCGGTGAGCAGAATGACGTGTTTTGTTTTGGCCGAAACCATGGCCATTTCGAGATAAGTCATCTCGAGGGCATCGCGGATATTCGTTCCGCCATTCGGTTTCATGCGGGAGATTTTGTCGTTAATGCTGTAACGATTGACTGCACGAGTCATGGGAACGACGATATAGGGGGCATCATCGAACCCGACGACGAGGACGCGATCCTGTGCCTTGAGCGCAGAAACACTCGCCTTTGCCGCTTCTTTTGCGATATCGAGATTCCGGTTGAGATTCATCGAACCGGATTTATCGATCAATAAGGCGATAGCGGCTGTCTGCGAATTCTGAGGCGTCTCATTCTTGAATTCGACCGGAAGAATCTTCTCGACCGTTGTATTTGCATAGCCGCCTGGCCCCAGTGCCTGCTCGCCACCGAGCGCAATAAACCCGCCGCCCTGGCGTTTGACATAATCCTGGATGAGGTTCATGTTTTCGCTGGTCACGTTGGTGCGTCCGGCCGTTGTTTCACGAGGCACATCGCCCAGAATGACGGCGGCATACTTCATGAGTTCTTTCATCGATGTCGGAAGGCCGGACGGCCCGCGGACTTCGACTTCAAAATTCTGCCCCTGGGACCCGTTGTATCCCGCCAATGCTCGCTGGAGATAGCTCGCGTTCGAAGCGTTTTGTTCGATGTACAGAATCTTCGGTTTCCCCTGAATGTCGAACTGATCGAGCAGGATATTGTTCTCGGCAAAGCGATCCTCGGTTTCCGGAACATTTTCGAGTGCGAACCGCATGTCCATCGTGCCGGGCGCTTCGGCTTCTGTCGTCAGCGTGATGAAGTTCTCACCTTCGACAAGCGCGATATCCTGCGACAGCTTGCTATCCGCCATGCCATTTTTTTCTACGGCAAGATGGACGTTCGCCTCATGGGTTGAATCGATTTCGAGGACGATTTCGAACGGCTTGCCCACGCGAAGGTTGTCGCGCTCGCGGACATCCGTCGACGTAATCATGATTTCGCGGGCTGGCTTTGTTTCGAGATGCTGAACATCAATTCGGATATTTTGTGCGCGTGCCCTTGCGGCTTCGGATAAAACATCGCCCTGCGTCTGATTGCCATCACCCATTAGGACGATGCGACGCACGTGGTTTTCGGGAAAAAGCGCATAACTGAATCGGAGTGCCGATTCCATGTCGGTCTGAACGCCGGTCTGGTGTTCAAATGCAGGTAATTTCCCGTCTTCCGGGATAGCAATCACGCGAGGTTCGGAACCGAACACCACGACCTGAATATTCGTTTCCGGGGTTTTGTCTTTCAGTGCCTGAGAGATGATTTCATGTGCCTGATCGAGCATTTCGTCGGGCACAGATTCACTCACGTCGACGACGTAGATGACCGAGACAAGGCTTGTTTCCGTCGTTTTTTCGATATCCGTCAATGCCAGAACGAGGAGCGCAAGAATCGCGACACGAATGAAACCGCTCAGAATGCGCTGCCATATCGGGAAGTCACAGAGACTCGAACGGGCTGGAATCAAGAGCAACGGCCAGAACGCAAACAGTCCAAGCCATTTCAAATGAAAGGCGCAGTATTGCGTCAGAGATTCGGGGGCATCGATGTTTACCAGCGGAATTCGGTTGAGCCAGGCAACGACATCAAAATTCGTAAACTCGATCGTTTCGAGATTGGGAAACCATATCAGCTGCCCGTAAAGCCAGAAATTCAGCGCTAAGAGGGCGAGAACGATGATGTAAAAAATGATATGCCTGACAATTCTGGACATCTGAAAAAGAATAATTCAATCCATGTCGCAAGGCGTTTCATGGAGTTTGGTGATGCTTTCGAGCGTGTACAGCCCAAGGCAATCGATTTAATGGCATGACATACAAAAGTCAAGAAGCGCTTTTGGGGCCTAACCCCCTCTGCCGCCGTTGGCGACATCTCCTCCTCTCCAAGTGTGGTCCACAAAAAAGTGATCTCCAAGTGTCACAAAATCTTTTTCTTGTCATCATTTTGTGTGTTTGTATTGGCGCAGCACTCGACATGGGGCGCAATGTGCGCCGCCCGCGTATGCGCGGAACCTGGCGTAGGCACGTAACACGTGCTTACGCCAGGCG
>JAZODZ010000500.1:0-7801 GCA_045597285.1 Myxococcota bacterium | reverse complement strand
CGACTCGAAACAATACCTGAAGATAAAGTACAAGAAAGATATTCGCTGTGCAACGCTATTTTGAATATAGAGCCTGCCAATGAAGAATGTCAAATTGAAAAACGGCGTTGTGAAACGGCTCTCGGATTACGGCCAGTTGTTTCATCTGATTTGAGATTAGGCAGACGAACAAGTCATTATCTGGTCGGCCATTATGAGTCGAAACTTTCTGATTTGGATTTCTTTGATGGTACAGTCGTTGTGAATCTCCATACGCATGGAATAAGCCTAAAACATAATGAAAATATCTTTCGAATTCATTATACACAAATTACAACGATCAAATATGATTCTATTGGGGAAGTTGCAAAGATGTTGGTAACTGCCGCAGGTGCGGCATTTGGGTTGTTTATAGGAGATGGGATTGGGGATGCTGTTGATTATGCGGATTTTGGTTCTTCGTTAGTCGAATCCTCGGATGTACTTAGTATTGTTTATTGGGATGTGAATGATGACAAGAGTAAGAAAATAATTATTAGATGTGGTAAAAAAGATGAGATCAATCTCTTTGTTAGTAAATATCAGAGAGAAATTGATATTACGAAAAGAACAAATCGAAAACCAGAAGCAGAAGAGAGTCCGGTAAAGGCAAAAGCAAAAGGTCCGTTAAAGACTATTCTATGTGTTGCAGGAGGAATCATCCTATTTATCTTTTTAGTGTCTTTATGCTCTACAAATGATAATTATTCAGATTCACAAATCGATTCGAACGAGAATAATATACCTGTGAGTAAAGCACCAGCTGATACTCGCAATGATTTACCCGAAAATACATGGATATCATCTGACTCTAAGTGTTATATCAACAAATCTAATACAACGCTCACGGTGAGTGGAAAGAAAGCTTCCGACGCAAATGTCGAAATTTCTGGTATCACACTTGATAAATGCGACAAACTTTCAGTTAAATTCGACAATCAACCGTCTAAATCCGTCAAATGTTCCATCAAAGATGCTAATATTATTCAAATCACCAGCGACCGCAAGTTGATTAAGAATATGCGTAATTCTCTCAAAATGAAAGTTGACATTCCAACTCATAATGGCGAACTTGAAGCCATAGAGTATTCGCTAAATGGTTTCAGTAAAGCATGTGAGTGGACCGGCAGTACCTCGTCTAAATAAAACCTGCTGAAATTTGCCTGCCTTTAGGCAGGCAAATTTCGAGAAGAAGGTGGGGAATGCCAGTTTTTGGGGCAAGCCCCAATAGGTTTGATTTGGATGGTAATGTAAGATGTTCGTAATCAACATTATTTATAACATTTGCCCACAAAGTTCATACATGGCTTTTGCCCGCATCAGGCTGTGTTCGCCGTGCCCGATTTCGGGATTAAACCCGAAGTAATCCTCGCAGAGGGCGTCTTTGGCAAAGCGCATGGCGAGTTCCAGAGTGATAAATGGGGCAGAGATGGGGAGTGAGGCGCGTTCGTCATGGGTTAAAACGGGCATTTCTTCCTGATATAAGCCGAGTACTTCGCGGGCAAACTCGCGATTGTAAGCTGGTTCGTCATCTTCAGCGCGAGGGTTGCACCACGAGCGTATGGCATCCCCGATATCGAATGCAATTCTCGAACGCGCCATGGTGTCGAGATCGACGATTCCGCTGACAACGCCATTTTCAAACATAAAATTAGATATTTTGGGGTCTCCATGAATGATTCTGAGCACTTCGCAGACCATGACCGAATTATAATCAACGAAATTGGATATATATTTAATTTTTTCAAAGAGAGCGTTGACGTCTGACCAAAGTCTGTGGGATTTATACTCAGAACTTACGACAGTTTTTTCGAGCGCCGCATAATGTCGCGTGAAGGCGTGAACGCCCGGCCTTTTGTGTTGGAACTGGTAATGGCAGGTGTCGAGCGCGCGATGGAATCGAGCGATGGCGCGAGTCAGTTCCCTGATTTGTTCAATATCGTCGGTTTTATAAATCGATTTCCCTGGAAGCATCGTCATGAGACGCCATCGCCCTTGCGTTGCTCCATAATTCGAGCCTTCGACGGACCATTCGCCATTCGAAGCCTTGCAAAGCATGGGGACTGTGACGGCATGCTGGCGAAGAATCGGTGTGAGTGCGGCAATATCGTCATTGACTGCTGGGCCAAAAATGGGGTTGACGCGCTGAAGCACCCAGATATTGTCGATATTCCAGGTTTCATTGATGAGGCCGCCGGACATTTGGACACACGATTGCGGTTCAGGCTGGTTGAATCCGAGTTTGACGAGTTTTTTAATAGGTGCATTGGGATCATCGAATAGCGAGTACATATTGGTTTCCTTATTTAAAACTTGCCCTTGGAGATGGCCTGGGATGATGCTATGGGGAATGGGGTGAATTTGCAAATTTGGTATGTTGTTTATGGGTATAAAATCGCGTCAAATGTGATAAATGGTGTGTTTGCGGTTATATTGCCGCAATAGAGGTAGCTGAAGGTATCGATGTTTAAGAAAGGCTGTACATGTTTTCATCCCGATTATGGCAATGGCGTGATTTTGCGCGTCAATAAACAGGGATTTGCGAAAATTGATTTCCAAACCGAGTCTGATCCAGTCTGGATTCCGGTGGACAAGTTAGGTGAGCCTTTATCGACTGTCGATAACATCAAGCATATTGAGCAGCTCAAACAAAGGGGGAAGTTTAAGAAATATGCTGTGCCTGAGGAGGTCATTCGTTACGAGCGAGCAATGGCTAGGGGGATAAAATACGGCAAGCCATTCAAAATTCAGGGGCTGGATAAGTATTTGTCTGGCGACAAGCCCGAGAGAGGCGACAAGTCCGAAGAATGTGATAAATCCGAGAAAAGCAAAAAAATAGAGAAGAGTGAGACTGCATCGGAAAGTGTCGGTTATTTTGATGATGCGGAATCAGGGATTGATGAGCCGGAAATGACTCCGGTCTATCCGATCGGTTTAAAGAATATGCCGATGCCGGCACCGGATGTTCAGACATTCTGCCAAATGTTTTCGCAATGTATTGCGGCCGAAATCTATGCCGTGCGTAGCAGATATAAAATCACGCGTATGTTGATTCATCATGCCGAGTGCGTGCAAATGACTGCGGATTCCTGTGTTTATTGCATGGAACTCGATTCGGATGTCTATTATCCCGAAGGAGCTGTGGTGACGATATGGGAAACGAGAAATGCTGCGGTACCTTATGGAACGGCCGTCATAGCCTCATGCGACAATTCGATCATCCTGCTGGAAACTCAAAGCGTGTTTTCGGACGATATCAGCGGGATGTATTATTCGGTGGATGAAGCGGGACTGCTTGAAGCACTGAATGAAAGGATGGATGAAATCAGTCAGAATGAGCCATCTTCGATACTCGAAGAGCTGATCGTACATCCGACGAATTATGTTCGAAATCATCCCATGCAGAATGACCATCTCGGGCAGGATAATGCTTTTGCGAGCGCACTGTCGCAGCCCATTACTTTCATCTGGGGGCCTCCGGGGACGGGAAAAACGGAAACCTTGGCGAAGATTGCCCTGGAGCATGTTGGTCGCGGGCATCGCGTTTTATTGCTTTCCCAGTGCAATGTTTCGGTGGATGCCGCCATTCTTCGCGTCAATCAGCTGGATGTGAACAGGTACAAAGGGCAATGTGTTCGTTACGGGTACCCCAAAGCACCTGAACTCGTTGAGAATACTGCACTTACTGTATCGATGATGGCCCTTGAGGGGAACAGGGAGATGTTTGACAAACGTGACTCCCTTATGCGTGAGCTCAAAAAAACGCCTCACACAACGCCTCGCTATCTGGAAATCAGAAAGGAACTCGAGACGATTAACGAGCAGCTTCTGCAGGCGGAGAAAATACTTGTCAAAAAGGCATCCTTTATTGCCACGACGGTTTCTAAAGCCGTCATTGATAAAACATTATATAAAGATTGCAAATTCGATGTCGTCATGTTTGACGAAGCGAGCATGGCTTTGATACCGCAAATTGCATTTTCGGCATCGCTTGCGAAGACGCACTTTATTTGTGCTGGTGATTTTTGTCAGTTGCCGCCGATTGTCAAGGCTAACAATTCTGCACTCGAAGCTGATATATATTTATACACAGGGATATCGAATTCCGTTTATAGGAATCAGTGTCACGACTGGCTATATATGCTTGATACGCAATACAGAATGCATGCGGATATTGCGAATTTTGCTAGCCGGATTATGTATCGTGGGTTGTTGAAAAATGCGGATGTGACGTTGGAACGGCAAATAATTGCCTCGTGTCGTCCTGTCAGTGGAGAAGCCGTTGTATTGCTCAATCTCGTTGGTTCGCATACTTTTCGCGTCGACTCATCCAAAATCAATCTGATGAGCGCTTTGATGTCCTTTGGCACGGCGCTGAATATTGTTTCACAGAATCATTCTGTCGGCATTATTACGCCATACAATCCGCAGTCGAGGCTGTTGCGGTGTATGGCAAAGGATTTCGCGTTTCAGGAAAACGAAACGAATCGAATCAACTGTTCCACGGTTCACCAGTTTCAGGGATCTGAAAAAGATATCATCCTGTATGATGTTGCCGAAAACAGGATTCCGGGAATCATGCTGTCGAGGTGTGAGAACAACTATGCCAACCGCCTGTTCAATGTCGCCATGACGCGTGCCCGGGGGAAGCTGTGCATTATGGCGGACAAGGAATTTGTGCATTCCAAGATGTCGTCGAACCTGATGCTTTCGGGCATCGTGAACCAGTATTATCGGCATTGTGTCAATATCCGAAAAGACTTTGCTTCGGCAGTCTGTACATTTCCGTATGGCATCATGCGTGCGTATCAGAATGAAACTCTGTTCGAAGCTATGGATGCCGATATCGATAATGCCAGTTCTGCTATCCGCATGATAGCTTCGCGAGAGTTCATTGCCGATTTAAACAATGTCGGCGTTATCCGAAAAATCATAGATAAAAACGAACTCACCAAAGTCAAACTGGATCTCCGCGTTCCGAATCCTTCTGTTTTCGGAATGCATGCACTTTTGTTTGTGGAGGACTGTCAGGAAGAGACTCTGTTCCTTTTCGACAAGTCAATCTTATGGTACCTATACAGGCCGAATCCCGACTGCATTGCAGGAATTCGATTTAAAGGCTTAAACACAGTTCGGCGTATTCAGTTCACTTTTTTTAATAAGGGACGTAAATAATACGATGAAAAAGTATCAATTTATATTATTGCTATTATCGATTATTCTCAGTGCCTGTTCTTCCGAAAATACTGAAAACACAGCAAGTCTGGAAGATGTGACATCGAACAGGCTTCCGATCATGTATCCTGATACCATCACACCATTGTTGCAAGAACAAACGAGTGGCGTTGTTTCAATTTATGTGAAGGATTATACGGACTATAAGGATCAGAGTGTATGCACCGGAACCCTGATTACACCGAGGTATGTGTTGACTGCGGCGCATTGTGTGGCCAATTTATCAGGAAAGTTTGCACTGCTTTCTGATGACAAAGCCGATGACTGCAGCTGGACTGCGGGATTCGTATCATCTGGTGCATCTCCAATGTTTAATTATTTCAAAGTGGGTGTTGGTAAAAACTCATACGAAGTAAAGCGCAATTTATATGATATAAAAAAAGTGACATACCATAGCGGTTATGCGCATATTGCCGATTCGCAGGTGTGTACGGATAATGCCTATGAGGGGTATGAATTTACTGAAAACGATATTGCCATTCTTGAATTGACACAGGATGTTCCCGAGAAAGTGGCAAAGCCGATTCCTGTGCTCCCACCGTGGTTGGGCATTACATCGAGTCAGATTGAAAATGGTGTCAAGGTGACATTTGCGGGGTTTGGCTACGAGAGTTATGGGTATAAGGGCGGATTTTTTGTTTCGCGGCAATACCTCACTCAGTATTGTGATCCCGAGAGCAATGAACGCTATTGCAAATATGGCAAGCCACTGCATATTAAGGGATGCCATCCTAGCCCGGCGATTTGCAGTAAGGACGGCGAACTCGATTATTATGACGAAAGAATAGCCTTTCCCAAAGGTTCGTTTTTCTATCTTCAAACCAAAGGCGGCCCATGCAACGGTGATTCCGGCGGACCGGCTCTTATCTATCTTGGAAAACAGTTTTATGTTGCGGCCATTACGAGTTACGGTGATCCTGTCTGCCGAAACTACGGTGTATCACTCGCCGTTCAGGATTATTACGACTGGATCGTGAGCAATGTTCCGGAAATTGCTCAAGGTTATCGTGAAATTTGTAACAACTGGCTGGATGACGATAACGATGGGCAGGTAGATCACAACGATCCCGATTGCGCAAACGAAACGTACTGCGGCGATGATATTGTGAATGGGGATGAATTATGCGATGGCAATTCCTTCTATTCCGATTTGAATCATTGCAGTGACTGGAGTTATAAATATGAGTCCGGTACAGTCTCATGCAATAATAACTGTACGATAGATTACAGCCATTGCACGGAGCGCGAAGCCCCTGCCACGTGCGGCAATGGTATCGTGGAAGCGGGGGAACAGTGCGATACCGATAAATTTACCACGCTCTTTGGCGAACCGATGGACGGCAACAGCTGTTTCGATTTCAGCGTCATGTTTGGCGATGGTGAACTGACTTGCAGTTCCAACTGTTCTATCGAAACGGAAGGGTGTATTTCCAGTTTGTCTGAAACAGGTGATTTATGCGGAAATGGTGTCATTGATGATGGCGAGTATTGTGATGGAGACAAATTCGCAGACAAAGTTCCGACTAAATGCGCTGATTTCGATTTATATTATAGTGACGGCGATATAAAATGTAATCATTGCAATCCTGATTTTAGTAAGTGTGTCGCTGAGAATATTTGTGGCGACGGGCGGCTCACGGGTGAAGAATTATGCGATGGTGACCAATTCTTTTTGGATGATCTCGAATGCAGTGAATGGTCATTTCGGTTTAAGAGCGGAAAAGTCAAATGTAACCGCAATTGCTCTGTCGATTATTCCGGCTGTGTCCTCAAAGATGACATGGCTGAATTGTGTGGAAATAATCAGCTCGAAAGCAAGATGGAAGAAAATGGTTTTATCTATAAGAGTGAAGAATGCGACGGCGATTTGTATTTGAATGGACGTGACTGTGCCGAATGGGATGCGCGTTATTCGAGTGGAAAAGTATCCTGTTCCAATCATTGTATGGCCGATCTGAAGTATTGCATTCTCGATCAGAATAACGTCTATGACGAAGAATATGGGATGTATTCCGTATTAAATCACGAGACGAAACCCGATATCGTAGCTCCCGTTAAATCTGAAAATTCTGTGATATTTTATCAGGGAAGCGATAATCAGAAGGAAAAACTCAGTTTTGGCAATGTTTCCGACGAACCGCCTGAGAATACAGAACCTCCCGACAATCCCGATGCACCCGATAATCCAGACGCGCCTGTTCCTGTTCAAAACGCGGATTCATCCGGTGGCGGTTGTAGTATAAATCATTCTTCCTCCCCCGTGTCCCTGCCATTGATATTCGTGTTATTGGGGCTTTGTGTTCGTCGTAAGAGAAGGAATTGATGATACCGCCCGCGTATCGCAACGCGATAGCGGGCGGCACGGCGTATGCGGCACGCAGGCGCCTCACCCGGCCTGCCCTCTCCATTGGAGAGGGCACAAGGCAGGCAGTAATTGCGCATAGCCGTGCCCATGGTAGACATGTGCCGAGCGAGCCGTATGCGCCGCATGGCGCATATGCGAGAAATGTGGCGAGCCGTAGAGACGCGCGGTCCGCACGTCTCCAGG
>JAZODZ010000499.1:0-4636 GCA_045597285.1 Myxococcota bacterium | reverse complement strand
GAGCGTGCGCACCATTGCCTGGACGTCGCGATAAGGCGTCGCGCCGACCTGTCCCCACGCAGTGGCGGGCTTCATGCGCTGCTCGTTGCCGATCATAACGCCGGGACGCGCCGCATCCTCCCTGAGCTGGTAAAACCGGATTTCGATATCGACGGGCGTGTCATCGGTCGGGCTTGTGGGAATCTGCCCGCGGATGGCGTTGTTCACGAGCACGTCGACGCACTGGCGTTCCATGAGGCGCGTGTTGCGGTTGGCGAGCCGGATGGCAGTCTTTCGCGTGAGCGCGTCATAGGCCTGCGCCTTGGTCGGCCGCACCTCGCCGACCTGTCGGCAGAGGCGTTCAAATTCCGTGCGCTGGCGATTCTTGGGATCGACGAAGCTCTTGATGGCCATACGCGGAGGCGTGACGACGTTTGTCGCGTATCCGGGAAGCGTCGCGTCGATGAAGCCTTTCTGCACGTATGCGGAAACGCCGTGATCGGCATCGGCGAAGTCGAGCGCGACATCCGACGTGTCGAACGTGTCATCGCGTTCGTCGGTCGGGAAATAGCGGTTCTGGATAAACTTGGACACTGGCTCGTCGATGACCAGTGCCGGGACATGGGTATGGGAATCGTAAACGGAAATGACATCGGACATGGTAAAACCTCCTTATTTCCCGCTGGAAACAGTGCCGAAAAGGTTGGGATAGAGCTTTTTGCAGGCCTCGTTGCGTGCGCGTTCCACTTCCAGGGCATTGGCGGTCGTTTCGTCTGCCGTCTTTTTCACGCAGGGTTTGCAGACTTTGCCGATGCGGTCGTACATGGCGCGGATTTTGGCCGACATGATGTCGTCGTCCTTCTTTTCGCCGTCATCCTCATTGAGCGCGGGCGCGGGCGCTTCGAGACGTGCCTCGATGGCCGCGAGCTTGTCGAGAATGGCGTTGAAGCCGTCCACGATCAGCGTCTTGAGATCGATATCCTCGCCCTCGGCCTGGATTTCCTTGTTTTCGGTGTCCTCGCTTTTCTCGGGTTCCTCGATCTGCGTGGTGACGTCATCCACATCATTCCTTGCAATTTTGTTCATTTTGAAACCTCCGTTTGGTCTGTTGGCATGAACTGCCATGTTTAAAAGCCCGGTGAGCATATTTTTGAGCGCCGTGTCTTTCGCGAAGTCGTCCAGCGGCCTGATTTCGTCGACAAAGCCGAGTTCCCTGGCCTGCTGGGCCGTGTACCAGTTGTCTTTTGCCGTGAGCATTTCGACGGTGTAGTCGGGATTGCGCCGGTTGATGATGGCCATGCACCTGGCGTTGGCGTGTTCGATGTCCTCGCCCTCGGTGATGATGTCGCCGTCCCATGTCATGTGATAGACGCCATGGAGCATCATGGAGCCGACTTCGGTCATGACGACGTGGTCGGCCGCGAGTGCCAGAATGGCCGCGGCGCTTGCGGCAATGCCGTAGACGACGACCGTCGACCTGATGCCGCGATTGCGGGCTTCCATGAGCATTTCGGCTATGGCCAAACCGCTGAACAGGTCGCCGCCATAACTCATCACGTCGAGCTGGACGGATTCGCCGTCGCCGACCTTGGCGAGAAAGTCGGAAACACCGGCTGCCGCTTTGTTAAAAATATCGTCGAAGATTCTGTATCTTTTCATCATGTCTTATCCTTTCGCGGGCTATGGCCTTTCGGCCATACGCCCTGCGCGTTCGGCTATGCGCTATGCGCATACGCCTCACCTTCTGCCTGTTGCATCTGCTCATTTCGGTTGAGTTTGTCGGGGTCTTTTGCCGGATGGCCATAGACGGCGAGTGCCGCTTCGTCGGCATCGACAAGCCCCATTTCGATGGCGAGTTTCCAGGACTCAAGTTCGGCACGCGGATCGAGACAGAGTGCCGAAGGCGCGTTCCAGACGGATTCACAGCTCAGGATTTTGGCCGCCGTGGGCGTGTCGTATTCGCTCTCGATGCCGTTGCGCGTGAGATAGTCGTAGGCAAACACCTCGAACAGCGGCTTGAGGAATGACTCGATAAAGAAGCCGCGAACGACTTTGTATGTCGCCGAAGCCTCAATGACCGCACCGCGTGCGGCCGCGTACGAAGTACCCTCGAATGTCGCCTCAAGAACCTGCTGCGGAATGCCGATGGCCGCCGCAATCGCTTTGTTCTGTGCGGAAATGAACGACGCATAACCGCTGTTTGGCCGTTTCGGATCGATCGTGCGTATATCCTCGCCGTCCGCGAGCCGTTTGGACTCGCCGGGCCCGATGGTCTCGAAGTTGTTCTGTGACCACGGGAATTTCGGATCCGGATTCGCCTGGAGCTTGAACTTCTCGACGTCTTTCGGCTTTTCGGGGACGAGCGGCTCATCGAGATCGAGCGACGGCGCATTCCCGAACGGGTTGCGCGTCGGGTCGGTGTTCGACACGATGAAGATGGCCAGACACGCCTCGATGATGGCGGCCTGTAATTCGGCTGTGGAGTACGCCTTGGTCGAATAGAGCGTCTCGATGACGTTGGCCACGAGCGGCACGCCGCGGTACTGATCAGGCCGAAGCGGCTGGAACAGGTGCAAAACCACGGGAAGGCCGAGATCGTCATAAGCCTCGACGCGCTGCCAGTCCTCGGGACGGATGGCCAGATCGTCGTAATGGTTCAGGAACCAGTAGGCGACGGGCCGAGCCTCGCTGTCGAGTTCCACACCGTCGATGATCGTGTTGCCGTTCTCGGGATTCTCGGCCTTGATGCCGGAAAGCACGGTGTTGAACATCGTCGGCGTCATGCAGCGGTCGCTCTCGATGATGCGCCACGCGCAGTTTGCAACGTTCGGTCGACGCACAAAGAAGACATCGCCGCTCAGAAGCCAGTTGCGGCAGGCCATGCGCTGTATCTGCGCGAATGTCAGTCTGCCCTGGATGTCGAGCGAATGCGTGAGCGAGGCGAGCTTGAGGGATTTCTTGAGCCCGCCACAAAGCGCGGTGTATTCGTCAGCCGAAAAGAAGTCCGAATTGCCGATGGAATAGCTCAGCCCGTCGCCGAGGACGCCGTGCACCATGCGATCCACGGCAGCCGTGGCCATCGGGCACGATATGTCGAGCATTCGCGCACGCGAGACAAGGATGCGCCGGGACGGCGATATATCCTCGCTGGCCGTTCCGCTGTTCGCGATGAATCCGGCCATGACCTGACTGAACAGGGAACCGCCCGCAGCGGCATAACCCGTCGTGAATGGCGACAGCTGTAACGGGGACATCCGCATATCACCACCTCCTGCCGATCATCGACGGATCGATGAACACATACCGGCTTGTGTTGCGCACCGGACGGCCGTTCAGAATCGCCTCGATTTCGGCGATGCGGTTCTGTGTGGACGTAATGAAATCGCCCAGTGCCTTCAGATCGGGCGTGTACCGCGTGATCGAGCGCGTGCCCAGGCTGTAGGACTGGATGCGCCCCGTGACCAAATCGTCATATCCCTGCACGGCATCGGTCAGCGCCTTGTATAGCCGTGTGCGTTCGCTCATCAGCCATTCGCGGCGAGTTTTCGGTGTGTCGCTCATACGCAAAACCTCATCAAAAAAGAACGCATGGTATTATACACACTAATTTTGTTCATAGTGAACGCAAATTTAATCTTTTTGTACACTTTTTAGGCTTTTCACGCGATTTTTCAACAGGCTTTACAGGTTCGACGACGGCCGGAGGCGGCGTGGGAGGTTTGCTCGGCTGTACAGCGGCCTCGGACTGCATGATCGAGGCGATGGCACCTCTCTGGCTGAGGATGAGATGCGCCGCATACATCGCGTAGATGCGGCAGTCGAGCGCCTCGTTGCGCCTTCCCGGCAGGAGTTCCCATCGCACGCCGCGCGTCGTGTTCGTGCGTTTTTCGGACGTCAGCTGCTCGAAGTAGTTTGCATCGTAGTTTCCGCCGCATGGCCAAAGCAGGCACCGCTCGCCATCGAGCGTCTTCGTGATCATGTCGAGCAGCATGTCTTTTCCGGCATTGACGCCGATGATGTGCAGTTTGATCCGTCCGGTTCCGTTGCCCGCCGACGACAGCTTCTGCATCGAGATGCTGTAGAGAAACGGGATTGTCTCTTTCTGCCGCACGTAGCCCTTGACGGACAGGTGGCGCGTATGCCGGAGCGAGTAGGCGTAGACGCGGTTTGTGTGATGGCCACCGGAATCCTGTGCCGCGTATATGACGCCGAGCGTCTTGCCGTCTTCGCGCTTGTAACGCCGCTGTTCGATGATTTCCGTCAGCGCGTGCCATATTTCCGGCTTTTTGGGGTCGCCGTCCAGCCACAGCCACTCGATGCCGTAGGCCCTCGAGGCGTCCGCGCACCATCCGCAGATCTCGATGGCGAAGCCGTTGTCCTGTGTGTCGATGCCTGCCGTGCAGAACACGATGTCGCGCGGCAGCGCGTCGAGACGGTAGTCGCGCACGGCAATGCGCTGGATGTCATATCCATACATAATTCGCTCGAAACGCGGCACATAGATTTCGCCGAGACGCGTGTTCCGGAAGCTCTGATAGCTCGCCTCGCCCAGTGCCAGTGCGGACCGTTCCAGTTCCCGGAGGCCGCGCCACGAGTAGAAGGCATCGCACAGCGTGCCGAAGACGCGGTAGGAGCGAACGACGCGGCCATAATCGTC
>JAZODZ010000498.1:0-14085 GCA_045597285.1 Myxococcota bacterium | reverse complement strand
CCCAAAAGATGGCCATGATTTCGTCAAGGTTCTCGACTTCGGCATCGCCAAAATCATCGACGTCGAAGGTGAAGGCCTGACGAGAGAAGGCGCGATTTGCGGCACGCCCGCATTTATGAGCCCCGAACAAGTCCTCGGACGCAAGGTCACGCCAGCATCCGATCTCTTCAGCCTTGGTAGCATCATGTACTATATGCTGACGGCAAAACTGCCGTTCCAGGGCACCAACATGATCGACATGGCGCAGTCCATCCTCACGACTGTTCCGACACCCCCTAGCCGAGTGCGCATCGACAAATGGGTCGACCCGCATCTCGAAGCCATCTGCCTCAAGGCGCTCGAAAAAGAACCCGAAAAACGGTACGCGTCCGCATTCGAAATGGCTCAGGCACTCGAAAATGTCCTCCCATTGATTAACGACGTTTCCACCGGCAGACCGAAAATCGTCGTCAATAGCAATGAGTACACGAGCGATCCCGATGCCGAGACTTGCTGTTCCATACAGGCTATGGATGATGATGAAGACATCGACGGCGGAACCGTCGTCGAAATGCCGGCCATGCTCGATAGCACCGATTCGCTGGAACTCAAAAAGACCGTCGTCAGTGATTCCAACCCACTGAGCAGCAGCGCTATCAGTATCGTAGGCGAGGCACTTTCCGATGTCTTCGTCAATGGAGGTAGCGAGCCAATACAAAAAGATATCGCTCCAAAAGATTGTACAGTCATGTACAGGGGATTGGATCGAAACAGCATTTCTTCCAGAATGGAGGAATCGCGCGATGAGATCCTGGCCAGACGAAAGAAAATGATGTTCGCTCTCGTCTGCATCGGGTGTTTCTTATGTATCGTGTGCCTCGCCGTGCTCTTCATTATCAATTCGCTTATCAAGGGTGAGGACGGTGAGGATGATTCTTCAGACGGACCGAAACAGGAAATCGTGATTACCGAAGAACTCAAGAACACGATCAGTGAGGCGTTCGGCGACGGCTTTAAAAATGGCATTCTGCTCGTCGATTTGAAAACACATCACGTCGTCGGGTTTGATAGTTACCCCGAGCTCGTGAGCCAGTATGAGCTGGCCGCCGAAAAAGAGAAAGAAGCCGAAGAAGAAGAAAAACTGGCAAAACTTGAAGATGCCGCCGATACAGACTTAGATTCGCAGGACGCCGAAGAAAACGCCGATAATTCCGACGACGAAGAAGAACAAGACCAGGCCGAAGAAGAAGCCGCCCAAAAGAAAGCCGAAGAAGAAGAAGCCAAAAAGAAAGCCGAAGAAGAAGAGGCCCAAAAGAAGGCCGAAGAAGAAGCCGCCAAAAAGAAAGAAGAAGCCAAAAAGAAAGAAGAAGCCAAAAAGAAAGAAGAAGCCAAAAAGAAAGAAGAAGCCAAAAAGAAACAGGATTCCAAGAAGTCTGACAGCAAGAAGTCTGACAAAAAATCCGATAAAAAGTCTGACAGCAAGAAGGGGTCTAAGAATTCCGGAAGTGCAAAACTTGAACAGGCACTTAAACTGGAAAGTTCCAATAGAGAAAAAGCCTGCGAAATGTATAAATCGCTCCTCAAAGATTCGACTTTGTCGCAGGCGGAGCGCATTAAGGTTCAGGGAAAAGTTCGTAGCTGTGGCCGCAGCCGCGTCACGATTTAGGAGACGGATTTGTCCCGTAGATCGCAGCTCATCCATGATCGGCGGATACGCATCTTTTTGTGGGGCAGCCTCATATTGTTGGCTGCCGTCGCGTATTTTTGCGCCCATCCCATCATCTGGAAAAATGAATCCCGCCGTATGCCCGGCGCGCCGATCTCGCTCGAAACGGCCAGCGATTTCCTCATCGTCGTCGATTACGATGCCTATAATTCCCAGCCCGACGGCTTCATGGATATGTCGTTTTCGCTTGCATGGCTCAATACGCTCCAGCAGGAAATCGGTCCGGTTGCCGTGATCGATAGCCGCGAGTTTCAGGATATCGAGCTCAAATCATATCGTACCGTAATTCTCACGGCATCGACGGCCGACCACGGGAGTTGGGTGCCCAAAATCCGGAGTTATCTCGAACGCGGCGGAACCGTGATCATGGAAATGCCCGGTAGCGACCTCCGTTCGATCGCGTCAGCCGATGGCAAGGGCGGCATTCGTACAGCCCAGACCGTCACCTTCGCGTCCGGCCTGTCCGAATCGGATATGCAGGCGCTTTCCGAACTCCATTTGAGCAACTTGACTCAGATTATCGGTTCCGCCGGCCCGCTCGAAGATGCCCATACCTGGATGACGATCGATGGCGTTCCCGTCGTTTATTCCAAAACCTATGCGACCGGCCGCGTCATTACCGTCGACTTCAATTTCGGAATGCTTATCACCGCGCTACAGCAGGGACGTCCTCTCGATGACTTCGAAATCCGCAATCAGCGCGATTCATCCCATATCGAGACATCAGACCTCGCCGTTCTCGATAACGCTCGCCTGCCCGTGGCCGATATCATCGAACGCTTTCTCGTCTACGGCGTCCTCAATGAATTCACGCCCGTCGTCACGATGTGGCCGTTCTTCGACGGCATGGATGGGACGCTTATCGTGACTCAGCGCGAAGCCGGGCAAGGCGACAGCTCGCTATGGATGGCGCAGTACGAGGCCTCGTTTCATGCGACTTCGACGATCTTTATTTCCGCGCCTCCGGCCTTCACTGATGAGGGTCTCGATATCGTCTATGAGACGCATACCGAGTTAGGGCTTATGTTTGATGTCGATTCAGGGCAGCGCCCACGAGCTTTGGAACCCGTCGGTATGTTCAAAATCTCGCCTGTGTGGCGGCAGCTCAATATCGAGGAACAGATCGATCTGGTCAAAGCTCGCCTGGACGAAAAAACGCCGTTTGTGTCGTCCCAGTCAAACCTCGGAATGTGGCATTCCTATTACACGCAGTCTTTCAAGATGCTTGCAGCGGCCGGGATCAAGGCCGATGCCTCTTATCGTGCGCCGTTCGATGGCGTAGGCTACTCTTTCGCCACCGGCATGCCGTTCATGCCCATCGATACCAACGGCCTGCTCTTCAATATCCTCGAATTCCCGATCACGTTCCCCGACATGAAAACGCCGGAACAGGCCGCCGAACTAGAGGCATATCTCGAGGCCAGCGAAAACGGTCTCCACGAACTGCTCGCCGTGAGCATTGAACCCGGCGAATTCGCCCGAAAACCCGTGGCCGAAACGTTCCAGACATGGCAGGCCGTGTATCGGATGGCGACTCAGCACAAGCATTGGGTCACCAATATTCTCAGCTATTTCAGATTCGCCCGTGCTCGCTTTACGGCCGAACTCAAGACCCGCCTTTCCGATAACCAATTCAATCATAAGAAGGTTCAAATCTTAAAAATCGAAACGCTTGCGCCCGAAAATGGCATGAATGTCTCGGTGCCCGCCCGGTTCGGCGAACGCGCCTTTTCCGAAGCTCGCCGCGGCGTACAGCGCGTCCGCGAAGATGCCGTACTCGCCGATACCATTACGACCAAACCCGTCTCCGTCATGGGATATGACCGCATCCTCGTGCCACTCAACAAAGGCTTTAATGCCATCGATGTCATCTATGAATAATCTTTAACCACCATCCTACCACTAGCTTCTAACTCCTAGCCTTTAGCTTCTAGATTTAGCTAATTGCTAATTGCTAATTCTACCTTCCCTCCACTTCCCACTCCCTACTCCCCACTAATTGCTAATTGCTAATTGCTAATTGCTTCCCCCCACTCCAATGCGAAGTGAATCGTCCATTTCCCACAGATTTAAAGTCGATCTGATCATCCTCGCGGTCGTGATCGTGTTCGGCATTTTGGCGGCGCTTCATCATTTTCCGATCAAGTTTTCGAGCCATGATGAACCCGCGAGTGCCATGATGCCGAAGCAGTTCGGCCAGGCCGGGATTCTGCTCGTGTTGCCGGATCAGCCCGAGAATGCTCAGAATTATCAATCGATGAACTTTGCATTTGCCTGGTACAATTTCCTCAGCCAGTACGCGGGGCCGTTCTCAATTATCCTGTGTCGCGATGTCCAGTCTGCGGCGATTCTGCAGGCCCAGGTCATTGTCGTGCCGCAAAGGTCTGCCGAACTACTCAGCGAAACACAGATTCAGCTCATTGGACAGGCCGTTCAAAAAGGCGCGACGCTCGTCATCGAAATGCCCACGCCGGAATGGTCTGCGCTCACGGCCATCAAGCGCCGCAATAAAGTCAATTCCGCCATTCGCCACTTCACCGATGCGCCCAACTCGCCATTGACCGGTGCCTGGCGCGATCATCTGCTCAATTCGCCGCTCGATACGCAGGTCATGCGCGTCGATGCGCTCGAATCCGAGGTGCTTCCCAGCGATGCGATGCTCCTCGAAATGGACGGTGCCATCGTCCACTATCGCCGTGCTGTCGGTGCCGGCTTTGTATTCGTCCTCGCGTTCAATTTTGGCCAGGCCATGACTTCCATCCAGCAGGGACGCCCCGGCGATGAATTCGAAATCCACAGCGATCAGCCACCGCGTCCCGCCGATCTCGTCCTGAACGAAAAATTGCTCTCCAACACCGTGCCCTACGCCGATTTGCTCAAAATGCACATACTCGCGTCGGTGCTTTACACGTCTCCGATGCCAGTGGTATGGCCTTTCCCCGATGGCGGTCGGTCGGCCCTCATACTCGCCCACGAAACTGGCAAGCTCGGCGATGATGCTTTCGAGGCCGCGAATTTCGAGCAGTCGCAGAACGTCTCGTCGACGTGGCTCACGACGGCAGGAAATGTCAGCCGCAAAACGCTCGAGCGCTGGAAGGGCGCGGGCTTCGATATCGGTGTCAGTCTGCTGCGGCCGCCCGCCGGACGCGTTTATGAACCCTATGGCCCGTCTTTCTTCCAGCCCGTCGCCGTCGAACGCAACATGGTCAACCAGCGCCTTGCCGTGTCCAAGCGTTCGGGAGCCGCCGTTTCGACGTGCAAAATGGCCGATTCCAACTGGACGCACGATTATACGATGGGGTTCCGCCGACTCGCTGCCGCGCAGTGCCAAATCGATATGTCCTACGGTCCCGTCGATCCCGAGCAGTACGGCTATCTGTTCGGTTCTGGCTACCCGTTCCTGCCCCTCGAACGCAACGGCCTGCCGCTCCCCACTTACGAATTCCCTTCGCTCGTCTCCGATCAGGCCGGTCTCAATACCATCCCGCCGCATACCGCGCTCAAGCTCCTGACCGAGTCCGAATCGACGTTTCACGAGCCCGTCGTCGTCACGCTTCAGGCCGATAAAATGCTGTCAAAACCGACGTATGCGTCTCCCGAGACATGGCTCGAAGTCATCCATTACGCCCGCGAAAATCACATCTGGACGACGTCGGCCAAGGCTTTCATGTATCACTATACGAAGCGCAAGGAGGCGCAAATTACCCACGCGTTCCATCCGCAGACCAAGGTGCTCGACATCCGCGCCAATATGCCGAGCGCGAAGATTGCCTACACGCTTGCGCTTCCTCGCCGGACAATCCACGGAACACTGCACGACGTCTGGGTCGACAAACAGCCCGTCGATCTCACGACGATCAAATCGACAGGCGACGGCCTGCTCATGCTCGTCCCAGTGCCCCCTGGCGAACATCTCGTTCAGGGCCAGTATAATTAAGGCCATGTTTTGCCTTGCCTATTGGCATACGGCGCGTGCCTATTGCATACGGCACGCGGCGGCGGGCTATTTGGCAATACGCCCGCCGCATAGTTTGAGGAGGGGACGCGCCAATAGTTCGTCATTGCCTTCAGGGAAAGAAACAATATTATAATGTACAAAAAGGAGAAAAGACCGGAATAGCGATCGGAGAAAAGAATGGAATAGCGATCGGAGAAGAGAGTGAAAAGAAGCGAATCGCCAAATCTCTAAAAGACCTCAATGTTGCCATCGATACCATTGTCAGCACCACGGGACTTACAGCGGAACAAATCCAGGCTTTGTAAGTTATAAGAGGCCGTGTACAGAAAAGATAACAATCGATTTGACTGGCTCAAAAGCGAGGTTTTGAGCCAGTCTCGGTATCTTTCGAGCGAGAACCAAAGAAGGCACGTGTCGTGACACGTGCCGTTCGCCGTATGCGCATAGGCGCACCATCGCACGGTCGGCCGAGTTACACACCATTGTCAGAAATCGTTTTTCTGTGTATCATAAGCGAGCGGTGCGATGACATTTGGCACTGTAAAGAGCGTTGTTTAAGCGTCACACGTAGAAGGAGATTTCACATGACAAATCGCAGATGTGAGTGTGTAGAAGGGGCTGTCCACTTCGATTGTAACGAGTCGCGCACAGATATAGGAAATCACGTTCGGCGCCGATACACGCTATTTGTCGCGTTGGTTGCCATGACGTTTGTCGCTTCGGCCTGCGCTGACGATAATGATAGTAATTCTACTGGTGAGAAGTGTGGCGACAAGATTTGCGCGAATGATGAAACATGTATAAACGATGTTTGTACGCCCAAAGTGGGAACTTGTACATCGGATATGGATTGTCCGAATGGTCAGACGTGTAAGAACGGTTCTTGTAATAATAGTTATGAATGCAATTCGGCGACGCATATCAATACATGCGCAAATAATATACTGACCAAATGCGAGAACAATACTTATGCGATTGAATTTTGCCAGAACGGATGTGCGGCAGACGGCAAATCCTGTGTAAGTGGGGGTGTTCCAACGCAATGCGATTCTGCGACGTATGTCAATAAATGCACGGATAATATTTTGCTCAAATGCGAGAACAATGCTTATACGGCTGAATTTTGTAAAAATGGTTGTGCGGCTGATGGTAAATCTTGTGCAAGCGATGTTGCGCAATGCAATTCTGCGACATATATCAATACATGCACAAATAATATTCTCACCAAATGCGAGAACGATGCGTATGTTACCGAGACATGTCCGAATGGATGTGCGGAAGATGGCAAATCTTGTGCAGGTGGTGTCATTCCACCGCAATGCAATTCTGCGACATATATCAATACATGTGCAAATAATATTCTGACCAAATGCGAGAACGATACTTTTGTTATCGAGACATGCCCGAATGGATGTGCAGATGACGGCAAATCTTGCGACGGCGGTGCCATTGTATCGCAATGCGATTCTGCGACATATATCAATACATGCACAAATAATATTTTGACCAAATGCGTGAACAATGCGTATGTTACCGAGACATGCCCGAATGGATGCGCGACCGACGGCAAATCTTGCGACGGCGGTGCTATTGTATCGCAATGCGATTCTGCGACATATATCGATAAATGCACAAATAATATTCTGACTAAATGCGAGAATGATACGTTTGTTTTTGAGACATGCCCGAATGGATGTGCAGACGACGGCAAATCGTGCGCCACCGAATTAACCTGTCAAATGGGGCCCGGGACTATGGCGGCTGGCACGACATATAACCAATTCACCTATACCGGGTGTGCTTGCGATGCCAATTACGTCAAATCTTGCGGCGTTGTCGACGGCAAAGAAGTCGCATTTACGTGTTATTTCAATAAAAAAGATAATTCCTATAATGAGGAATACATTGCATGCGAAAACTGCCGCATTGAGAATGGCCGTTACGAGTGCGGTTCGACACCGCAATGCGATTCTGCGACGTATGTCAATACATGCGCAAATAATATTCTGACCAAGTGCGTGAACAATGCGTATGTTACCGAGACATGTTCGAATGGATGCGCGACCGACGGCAAATCGTGTGCCAGCGGATCCGAGTTTACCTGTGCCATGGGGCCTGGGACCATGGAGGCTGGCGCGACATATAATCAATACACCTATACCGGGTGTGCCTGCGATGCCAATTACGTCAAATCCTGCGGTGTTGTCGATGGCAAAGAAGTCGCCTTTACGTGTTATTACAATAAAAAAGATAATTCCTATAACGAGGAATATCTTGCCTGTGAAAACTGCCGCATCGAGAATGGCCGTTACGAATGCGGTGCGACACCGCAATGCAATTCTTCGACGTATGTCAATACATGCACAAATAATATTCTGACCAAGTGCGTGAACGGTGCGGTTGTTACCGAGACATGTTCGAATGGATGTGCGGACGACGGCAAATCGTGTGCTGGCGGAGGGGGCAACGAATTTGTTTGCGAACTGGGGCCAGGGACCATGGCGGCTGGCACGACATCCAACCAGTACACCTATACCGGGTGCAAATGTGACGGTACTTTCGTCAAGAGGTGCGGTGTCGTCGATGGCAAGGAAGTCGCATTTACGTGTTATAAGGAGAACGAGGAATACCTTGCCTGCGAAAAATGTCGCATCGAGGGAGACCGTTACGAATGCGGTGGAGGCGGTGGCAGTACAATTCCAGGTGAGGGCGAGGTCAATATCGTCGATCCCAAATACCCGCAGCTCAATATTGTCGAAAACAGCACGGCGACGTCTTCTCTTGAACAGCACGGTACCGAACAGAACAGCGGTCCTCGCGATCCCGCCGTCGAGACGTGTGGAACGCTTACGATTAGCGGCAGCAATACGTGCAGCAAGACCGGGTCGAGCAAGACGAAATACGTCATTCAGGGCGACATCCTGACCAAGGACAAGACTTATCTCGGTGGTTCCGTCGTCATTGAGAACGGCAAAATTACTTCAGTTGGTTGCACGGCCGACACGAGCAACGCCACCGTGATCACCTGTCCGGATGCCGTCGTTTCGGCCGGTTTGATCAACGCCCACGACCACATCACTTATTCGAATGCTGCACCCGCTAGCTGGGGAGCCGAGCGATTTGATCACCGACATGACTGGCGCAAAGGCAAAGAAGGCCACACGAAAGTGCCCGGTCCGCAAACCGATAACAACGAAGTTCCCGAACTGCGCCAGATCATGGGCGGCACGACATCCATTTTCGGCAGCGGCAAGGTTCAGGGGTTGGCGCGCAATATCGACAAAGAGAACCAGGTGACGGGGTCTTCGTCCTATCCGACTTACGATACGTTCCCATTGGGCGATTCGGGCGGAACGCTTGCTTCGAGCGGATGTAGCAAGTACAAACTGAGCGGCAAGTATAACACCAAATACTTCTATGCCCCGCATATTGGCGAGGGTATTAACGATGCCTCTCTGAACGAGTTCGTCTGCCTTAGCGATGAATCGAAGCTCGCGAACGAGTTCTCTTCTAAACTCGCCGTTATCCACGGCGTGTCCGCGACGCCGAAATACATCAAGTTGTTCGCCGATACGGGCGCGAAACTGATTTGGTCGCCGCGTACCAACGTTTCGCTCTATGGCGATACGGCCCGCGTCACGGTTTATGACAACATGGGCGTCACGATTGCACTTGGTTCTGACTGGATTTATTCCGGATCTGCCAATATGCTTCGCGAATTCCAGTGCGTCGATTTCCTTAATACCTATTACTACAATAAGCATTTCTCGGATTACGATGTCTGGAGAATGGCGACTTACAACGGCGCGCATGCGCTTGGTCTCGAGAATTATATCGGTGATCTGAAGGCCGGTCTGCTCGCCGATATCTCCGTATTCAAGAAAGGCACTGGCAATCGGATTATGCACCGTGCTGTGCTCGAGGCCACGAACAAGGACGTCACGCTCGTCATGATCGACGGCAAGATGGTGTATGGCGATGCAAATCTCATGGATGCCGGCGATACAGTCGATGTCTGCGGCAGCAGCAAGAAGGTCGACACGAAGGGGGCCGGTGGTTCCAGCAAGTCGTATTCACAAATCGACAATGCGAAAGCGTACAGGCTGTTCTTCTGCGACAAACCCGAAAACGAGCCGACATGCGTTCCCATCCGCACGCGTCCTGCCGATACGACCAGCCAGGGTACGACGATGTACGATGGCGAATACAGCGATCCCAATGATATCGACGGCGACGGCATTCCGAACGATGTCGATAACTGCCCGAACGTCTTTAACCCGGTTCGTCCTGAAGACAAGAATGCGGCGAGCAAGCTGGGGCAGGGCGACTGGGACGGCGACGGCTTCGGCGATGTCTGCGACAAGTTCCCGATCGATAAATCGCAGCACTAGGCAGTGCCAGCGAGTTGGTTAAACTCCAAAAGTATCGCCGCGCGTATGTAATAGCGCGGCGGGCACGCCGTATGTCAATAGGCGTGCCAACCAAATATTACATTTTAGCTTCTTTCCATGTAACAATTCAGCTTCTAAAGACGTTTCTTTGGTGTGTAATTTTATCGAAGCAAGGTAGGAGGCATAATGCTTATGATTTTGGTTATATTCAAAGATGGCATTTTTTGGTCTATAAAAAGCAAATTGCGCACAAGGAGAAAAGTTGATGAAAAAAATTATTGTCACGATGCCGGTTGCTAATGAAGAAGCGACTATGGCGAATATTCTTGACCGAATTTTAAGCCTTCCTTACGATGACCTTTATGTGTATCCGGTCATGGATAAATACTCCACTGATTCTACAGAAAGCATCATCGATGAATATGAGAGCAAAACTAATCATAGAGTGCATAAAGTGTTTTTCGAACAATCCACTGGTACTGCATCGTGCTACATGAAGGGGTATGAAGAAGCACTGAAGGATAATGCGGATTATGTCATCGAAATGGATGGCGGGGGAAGTCACGCGCCCGAAGAAATACCAAGATTTGTTGAAAAGCTTGAACAGGGGTATGCTTGTGTGTGGGGGTCTCGCTTTATAGATGGTGGTGTCGATGATAATATGCCCTTTTACCGACGTTTTTTGAGCCGAGGAGGCACTTTTTTGGCCAATTTTGTTCTGCATACCAAGCTCTGCGATATGACTTCTGGTTTTGAAGCATACCAAGCCGACGTTCTGCGTCAGTTTGATTATTCCAAGTTCCTTTCAAAGGGGCACATGTTTCAGACTGAAATGCGCTTTTATTGTCGAAATTGTCAAGGAATTGAGATACCAATCCATTATGTCGGAAGTAGTTCTTCGTTAAAGGCGAGTACTGTTACGCGTGCGCTAGGCATCTTGTTCAAACTGAAAGCAAATGAGGCTCGCGTAAACAGGCATCTATCTGAGTAGTTTCTAATGAAGAGAAACTAAGGAGAGTATATGAGAGTTTTGGTGACCGGTGGTACAGGAATGGTAGGTTCACATTTTATGTCGCTCTACCAAAGTGAAGGACATGAGGTGTATGGATTGGCGAGGAACAGTGCGGCAAGCCGAATTGCCGCTGTTCAGCCTGAAAATATCATTCGCTGTGATGTACTCGAAAGAGACGCTCTCATGGATGTCTTGCGGTCATTGAAGCCAGATATCATCTTGCACATGGCTGCGCAGGCTTTTAACGGTGAATCGTGGAAAATGGAATACATGACTCATCGTACCAATTACCTGGGGACGTTGAATGTATTACATTGTGCCAGGGAACTCAACTACGATGTCCGTGTGCTTCTCGCCTGTTCAAGTGCCGAATATGGGAATATCACGCCTGGTGACTGTCCACTTCGTGAAGACAGGCAGCTTCTTCCCTGGACACCCTATGGTGTATCGAAGGCGGGTGAAGAAATGCTGGGTAGACAGTATGCGCTAAATTATGGTTTGAAAGTATTTCTTCCGAGAATGTTTATTCATGTCGGCACAGGTCATCCCCCGGTCACTGCTATCCAAAATTTCGCCAGACAACTGGCGTTGATAAAAGCTGGTAAGCAGGAGCCTTCTATTCACGTGGGCAATCTTGAAAGTGCCCGTGATTTTATTGATGCCAGAGATGGTACAGCTGCGATGAAGCTGCTTATTGAGAAGGGACAGCCTGGTGAACCTTATAATATTTGCACCGGAAAAGCGCATAAGATTGAAGATATTTTAACTACCATGATTGAGCTTTCTGGCTTGGATATTCAGGTCGTACATGACCGGGAGCTTTATCGGGTTGCAGATGAACCTTTGCTTCTGGGAGATAACACAAAAATTACCGCACTTGGGTGGCGTCAGAAATATACTATCCAAGAAACACTTCAAAACGTTCTGAAAGATTGGTACGCCAGAGTTGGCGCGTAGTAACACGCTATTGTTTATGGAGAAAGACAATATGATTACTTCTTCGGAAATATTAGACATTATCACACAAGAGATCGAGGAATGGCACCGAAAAGCTGAAGTACGCCCTGCTGATTATGTCATTGTGAGTGACGATATGCGACGGATTCGACCACTCAATGAACATCGCGATGATATGATTACTGTTGTGAAGGAACTCATCAACACCAATTGCGAAATGTGGCATGAAGAGGACAAAGTCAGAAGTCAGAACGATCAAACCGTTTTAAAAGCAATCAGAAATCTCAATCCGCTGAACCAGCATCGGAATGATCTGATTGAAGAAATTGACGAAATCATGATTGATAACGCGGAGACAAAATAATGGAAACGATTGGGAGCTTAATCGATAAATTGTCGATCAACGAATTAAAGATTTATCACATGAAAGAACAATTACAGCGTGACGATGTCGACGACGTATTTCTGCGTGAATGCATGGATAAACTGTCGATTCTGAAGTTGCAGCGAAAAGATCTGGGAGACGAACTTCAGGAACTCATGGACGATGTTGCCGCTGGTCGAAAAAAGTTACGCATCTATCGGCAGCTCAAAATGTATAACGACAAACGATATAAAGACTAATCAATCTAACACATCGTATTTAGCTGAGATAAATATGTATATATTAAAGCCGCAAGCACACGAAACGATCTGGGGAGGGAGCAAGTTATTGCCCTATGTTTCTAATAGAGCATTGCAGCGTATCGGTCACTTATATTCGTTGTTCGATTTTTACAACGGTTCTAGTACAGTTGATAATGGCGAGTATCGTGGAATATCCTTTCATACGGTATATGAGCAGATTAAGAACCAATATGGACTTGCGGAGTTTGAATTTTTCCCGCTGGTACTGGCTATCGTCGAAGCAAGGGAACATCTGAGTATTCAGGTGCATCCGGATGATTCTGCAGCGTCAAAGCTGGAAGGCGTCAAATGGGGAAAAAATGAGTCCTGGTATTTCATTGACCAGCCCCATGAAGGCTTCATCTACAACGGGTGTACCTGTTCTTGCGTCGAAGAAGTCAAGGCCAGGATCGAGGCCGGTGCTGGGGCTAGAATTGCCGATAAGCTTTCTGTCAATAAAGGCGACTACGTCTTCGTTCCGGCAGGAACACTTCACGCGATAACAGCCGGATCGTTCGTGTACGAGATCGAAGAGAATTCTGAGTTCACCTATCGTTTCTACGATTATGATCGCGTTGATTCCAATGGGCACAAACGAGAACTCCATTTGGCAGAGGCCTTGGCGAGCATACATCCTGAGCAAAAATCCATCGTATCCAATTATTCAAAAGGTGACATTCGTGAAAGACTCTATACGACTGGATTGCGCAAAGTACTACAAGGGTATAGAAATGCGTCCGCCACTCTTGAGTGTATTACTGTTTTAGATGAAACTGCAGATGAAATCATCGATGGTTCTCGCGTGCGTTTTGGAACGACAATCGTTCTTGAACCAGGTGAGATTCTGGAATCCAATATTAAACTAGCGATGATGGCCCGCGTTAATGTTGAGGTGTAATATGAATATTGAACTGAGTGCCTCCATGATGTGCGCAAATTTTGCCAATCTCGAAAAAGAAGTTCGAGAACTTGAGGAAGGTGGAATTGATATTTTTCATATCGACCTGATGGACGGACGGTTTGTCGATAACTTTGGGATGGGTTATCAGGACATGAAGTTTATCCGCCAAGCCACTAAAAAACGGCTTGAAGCGCATCTTATGGTTAAAAGTACATGGAAATATCTCGATGTCCTGCATAACCTCGGCATCGATATCGTCTATATCCATCCTGAGGCAGACAGCGATCCTGCAACGACTTTGGAAAAAATCAGAAATCTTGGAATGACTCCGGGGATTGCCTTGAATCCGGGGACTTCTATCCCCTATGTCGAAGAGTTATTTAATTGGGTGGATCGCGTGCTGGTGATGTGTGTCAATCCTGGGCATGTTGGCAGGCAGTTTGTACCTTATGTCGGTGAGAAGATTATTAAGCTAAGTCGGAGGCCAAGCGGTCT
>JAZODZ010000497.1:0-8461 GCA_045597285.1 Myxococcota bacterium | reverse complement strand
CGATTTCTCTAATCACGGGCACGTCGTCGTCTTCATCCATGGTCAGAACGATGCGCTGATCGCAGAAATCGGGCTCGGGCATCGCACGGCACATCGTGTTGTGGCAGCCGGTAATCATGCAGTCGCTGTCCGTTTCGCAGTGGTTGCCCAAAACCATGCGCGTTTTTTCGACTTTGGCCTGGTATTCGGCTTCTTTTTTTGCGTCGTCGTTACAGGATGACACAAGGACGAGCATCAACAGTAGAATGGAAATGAGTTTCTTCACGGGAATGTCCGTTACAAAAAAAACTGTGTGCCGGCGCGGCACACAGTTTTTCAATCTCAGAAAAAGCACTCGATTATTTGCGTTGGCCGATGGCGTCCTGAATGACGAGTGTTTTGGTCTTGCCGGTATTCTTCTCAATGCCCTCGATGCTGACGACGCCGTCGGCATCGATTTTAAACTGAACCTGGATACGCGGTTTTCCTGCCGGCATTGGGGGGATTTCGTTGAGAAGGAAGGAGCCCAGGCGTGTGCATTCACTCGCTTTATCCGAATCGCCCTGCGTGACGACGATGCGGACAAAACTCTGGTTGTCTTCGGTTGTCGTAAAGATTTTCGAGGCCATTGTCGGGATCGACGTGTTGCGTTCGATAATTGTGGAAACGCGGTCACCAGCGGTTTCGATGCCGAGGTTGAGCGGCGTGACGTCGAGCAGGATGACTTCGTTGATTTCGCCGCCGAGAATACCGGACTGGATGGCAGCACCGAGTGCAACGGCTTCGTCGGGATTGACATTGTGGCTGATTTTCTTGCCAAAAATCTTTTCGACGCGTTCGCGAACGGCCGGCATACGCGTCATGCCGCCGACGAGAAGGACTTCGTCGAGATCGGCCGGGCTGACACCGGCTTCGCGCATGGCGTCCAGGCACGGTTCATCGATTTTGTCGAGGAGCGGTTTGCAAAGATCGCTAAGCTCTTCGCGAGTAATGAACGTGGACAGATGAAGGGGGCCCGACGGGCCAATGGCGAGGAAGGGAAGGTTGACGCTCGTCTCTGTCAGGGATGAAAGCTCGCATTTGAGGGATTCTGCGGCTTCACGGATTCTCTGAACCGCCATTTTGTCGTTCGAGACATCGACACCGGTTTCTTCCTGGAACAGTTTGGCGAGATGGCGGTAAATGCAGGTATCGAAATCGTTGCCACCGAGGTGGTTGTTGCCGGCTGTGGCCAGAACCTTAAACGCGCCTTCATTGCATTGCAGAATCGAGACGTCGAACGTGCCGCCGCCAAGGTCGAAGACCGCGACATTCCCTTTTGCGCGTTTCTTCACGCCAAAAGCCAGGGCCGCAAGCGTCGGTTCGTTCATAATGCGGAGAACTTCGAGACCGGCTTGTTTGCAGGCTTCGCGCGTCGACTGACGCTGGGCATCGTTGAAATAGGCCGGCACAGCCACGACGCACTGATCGAATTTCTCGGAGGTGTAGTTTTCGGCGCATTCCTTCAGGCGCTTCACGATAATGGAGCTGATTTCTTCCGGGCTGTAGTCCTTGTCTCCCATACGTACCCAGGCATCGCCATTGGGGCCGGCAACGATCTTGTACGGCATCGAGGCCTGAAGCTCTTTCACGTCTGGATCGCTTACACGGCGTCCAATCAGACGTTTAATGCCATAAATCGTGCGTTCCGAATTGACAGCGGCCTGTCTTTTTGCGTGGACACCGACATTGATTTCGCCTTTTGCCGTCAACGCAACCATCGAAGGCGTCGTTCGCTGTCCTTCCGTATTGACAACGACAACCGGTTCATTGGCTTCTATGATGGCAATACATGAGTTGGTCGTGCCCAAGTCAATCCCTAATATTCTTCCCATCTTCCTTCCCCTCTAAAATGGATTAAATGATTAGTTCTGTGTGTATCAGGCGATATGATACAAAAAAGCAGACAATATGCTACTCCAATTCTCGGATTTTGTAAAGGGGGGAGAGGTGTGGGTTTTAGTCACACAGTTGTTCCAGAATTTTCTGAGCCAGGCTGATGCTGAGATGGCATTTGTCGGCAATCGTTTCTGGAGATTGTTCGGCGATTTTTTTGACGGAACCGAATTCCTTGAGTAGCAATGCTTTTCGCTTTGGGCCGATTCCTTCGATGTCGTCGAGTTTGCTGTGTAATCCGGCAGCCTCGCGTTGTTTCCTGTGGAATCCGATGGCACGGCGGTGCGTCTCGTCGCGGATATGGGCCATGAGCAGGATTTCCTGGCAGGACTGATCGAGTACGAGTGGTTCTTCCACGCCGGGATAATAGAGGCGTTCGGGGCTGTGCATGACATCGATGTCGTCTTTTTCCCCCTTTACACGCGATTTGCCAATGCCGATGATATCGAAAGACCCCAGCAATCCCGCGGTTTCCACGGCTTCGACGACGGCGTTGACCTGTCCGTGACCGCCGTCGATGAGCAGGAAATCCGGCATCTCACAAAAACTCTGTTCATTCTTGCCGACGGTCTCGTCATCGCTGTCGGGAGGGGCTGTCAGGTACCGAAGCCGGCGCGTCAGGACTTCATTCAGGCTGCCGAAGTCGTCCTGTCCCTGCGTCGTCTGAACCTTGAAGTTTCTGCATCGGGACGGATCGAGACGCCCTTCGATGAAAACGACCATCGCCGCCACGATTTGTCCGCCCTGCATATTCGAGATGTCGTAACACTCGATTCGGTGTGGATATCGTTCCAGGTTAAGCGTTTTTTGTACGCGGGTGAGCAGCGACTCGTCACCGGTTCGCCGCTGAATGAACTGCTGGTGCGCGTTCGTCGCCGCCGTTTCGAGCAGTTCTTTTTTAATGCCGCGAACCGGGAATGTGACGGCAATCTTTTTCTTTGCCAGGTCTGAAAGCGTCTCTTCGAGAAGACTGCCAATCGGCTCGTGTTCCTGCGGCAGAATGACTTCGTTTGGGAAGCTTTCAAAGCTCTGGTAGTGGTGGACGATGATTTGCGAGAGGATGTCGTCCACCGAACTGAGCATGTCGCGTGCTTCGTAAGTCTGCATGTGCTGCAGTCGGCCGCTTCTGACCATCATCACGACGAATGCCCTGAAATCCGGGGTACCGTCAAAGGCCCAAAAATCCTGGTTTACGGGCGCTTTCTGTACGATTTTTTGAGCTGCGCACACTTCTTCGACGGCCCTTATCTGATCGCGATAAAACGCGGCCTGCTCAAACTGCAGTTCTTCCGAGGCCGCAAGCATCCTGGCTTTGAGCTTATCCTGCAGGGCGTCGTACTTTCCGGAAAGGAAGAGTTCGGCATCGCGGCAGTTCTGGAGGTATTGCTGTCGGTCGACATCGAATACACACGGTGCCATGCAGCGATGGATTTCGTATTGCAGACAAGGCCTTACGCGGTTTGCGAAGACGGCATCACGGCAGGTTCTGAGCTGGAAATGGCGATTGATGACGTCCAGGCTGGTTCGGCATGACTGGCCGCTGGGATAGGGGCCGAAATAATGCGCTCCGTCCTTTTTCCTTCGCCGGACGATCTCGACTCGCGGCCAGGTCTCGCGGGGATCGATCCTGAGTTGCGGCATATCCTTGTCATCCTTGAGGATGACATTAAACCGCGGCCTGTATCGCTTGATGAGCCCGGCCTCGAGAATCAGCGCCTCGCGCTCGTCGCTCGTGATGATGACATCGATTCGATCGAGAATGTCGTCGAGCATCTGGACAAAAGCCCTCGAATCGTGGCCGGTAAAGTACTGGCTCACGCGCCGGTGAAGATTGATGGCTTTGCCGACGTAAATGACTTGTTCCCGGCGGTCTTTCATCAGGTAGACGCCGGGAGACTGCGGTATGGTGGCCAGTGCCTTTTCGTAATCAAACATGGGGAAATCAGCTGAGTTCGAGGCAGTTTTTGGCGATATCCGTGGCGGCATTCGGATGCGCATCGGACAACGCGGCCTTGGACATGGCCTCGATTTTTTCGGGATGTTCGAGCAAATCGCGCAGGACATCGGGGAGCTTTTCGGCGACGTCGTCGTTGAGAACCTTGATGGCGGCACCGATTTCGACCATCGCGTCGGCATTCTTTTCCTGATGGTTGTGCGCGGCAAACGGGAACGGGACGAGAATGGAGGCCTTGGCCGATGACTTGATTTCGGCAAGACTCGTCGCGCCAGCGCGGCATACGAGCAGATGCGACCAGTGATAAGCCGAACCCATATCGTCGATAAATTCTGTGATTTTTGCTGTAATATTTTGTTCTTTATAGGCTTTTTCCGTTTCTTCGAGCTTATTCTTGCCTGCCTGGTGCCACACGCAAATCCGGGCGCGGAGTTCATCCGGAAGTTTGGCGAGTGCCACGGGGACATCGGTGTTGAGCTTCATCGCGCCCTGGGATCCGCCAAAAACGAGGAGGTTGAAGCCATTTACGGCTTCTGTTCCGTTACACGACGTGTTCCACGTTTCCTGTTTTGGCGCCGTTTCGAGGACTTTGGCGCGGACGGGGTTGCCGTAATAAATGGTTTTCTTTTCGGGGAGTTTGCTCGTGTGTTCGAAAGAGATGAATATCTTGTCGACGTGCCGGCACAGAATCCGGTTCGTCAGCCCCGGGATGGCGTTCTGTTCCATGATGGCTGTTTTGATGTTCCGCCAGGATGCCACGGCGACGAGCGGTCCCGATACGTAACCGCCAGATCCGATGACGAGATCGGGCTTTTCTTCGTCGAGTATTTTTCCGGCTTTAAGAGCCACGCCGGGCAGAGCGAGTATGTTTTTGATCTTCCGACCGAGGGAGGCACCCTTGATGAAGTCGAGGTCGAGAAGGATGAACCGGTATCCGGCTTTCTGGACCCAGTTGGACTCGTTGCCGTGCGCGGCACCGACAAAGGCAATCTCAACGTCTGGCGCGACGGATTTCATCGCGTCTGCCACTGCGATGGCTGGGAAAACATGACCGCCGGTGCCCCCGGCTGCAAACAGGACTTTCTTGATTTCTGACATAATTTCGACCAACGAGGCTTTGCTGCGGCCATTCCTTGGACATTCATAGGCCTCCGCAGCATTGAAAAGGGGACATCATGTCCGTCCTTAAAATAGCCCTATATGCACCGCGTGGCGAATTTTCGAAGCCCGTAACAGTTTAGCTCAATCCAGTCCGAGGAAGAGATTAATAAACTCGAAAAGAAACACACTGCATGATATTATTTATTTAGCAAAGTCATGCCAGATGCAATTTATAGAAAGGCGTAGGGCAATATGGCTTTGAGGCATTCCCCATCTTTGGGACTTCGAGCCAATCGCGATTCCAAAGGAGACGTGATGAACCAAAAAGGTTTTCTGTGTACAGTCTGTGCCGCGCTTCTATGCAGTTCTGTCGCCTATGCCGTGCCCGAGTATTATGTACCATGGCCCTGCGGCGTTACGCATAAGATTACGCAGGGGAACAGCGACGGGTTTTCGCATACCGGGTTTTATTCGGAATATGCGTGGGACATCAGCATGGGGCTGGGCGAAGACATCGTCGCGCCGCTGGATGGCTATGTCGTTCAGAAAGAAGAGTCTTTTCAATATTCGTGTTACAACAACGGGTGCACCAATGCGTGTCTGAACAGCGCCAACAGCCTTACGATATGCGTGACCGACAGGAACGGCAACACGTTCGGTATCGGTTTTGCGCACATGATGCACAACGGCGTCGATGTCGAAGTCGGACAGTCGTTCAAACAGGGGCAGGTGCTGGCCCATGCGGGCACGACGGGGTGTTCCACGGGCACGCACCTGCACATCACGGCCATGAAAGCCTGTGCCTCGTATCAGCAGAGCATTCCCTCTTCATGGATCGACATCGGCGTGCCCTATACGGGGCAATACATCACGAGCAACAACTGCCCCAAGGCGTGTGAACCGAGCCCGGAAGTCTGCGATGGCCAGGACAACGACTGCGACGGGCACGTCGATGAAGACGAAGTCTGCCCGGAACCCTATGAAATCAAGTACCAGGCGATGAATTACGACCCGCAGAACACCGACATCAACGGCGACGGCCGTGCGGATATGTGCATCCGCGGGAGTGCGGGCATTCACTGCATGATATCGGACGGCGATGATTACACGCACACTTCCAATCTGCTGCCCGAGATGAAAGATGAGCATGGATGGGGGGATCACATCTATTATCGGACGATTCGATTTGCCGATATCAACGGCGACGGCAAAGCCGATATCTGTGCAAGGCGCAACACCGGCATCATCTGCTGGCCGTCGACGGGGACGGGATTTGGCGATCCGACGCCGGTATTCCCGATGTCGAACGACGACGGTTATTACGACAACGGCACGAACGATCCGAATGACACGGCATATCTGTCGTCGATTCGGTTTGGCGATATCAATGGCGACAAGAAGGACGATTTCTGTGCGCGGTTCAAGGACAGCTTCAAGTGCTATCTTTCAAACGGCAACGGGTTCGATCACGAAGTCTCGATTAACGACCTTCAGAACGGGTCGGGATGGCAAAAACCGCATTATACCTCGACAATCCGCATGGCCGATGTCGATGGGGACGGCAAAGTCGATGTCTGCGCACGCGGTCTGCACAATGTCTATTGCTGGTATGGCGAGGGTGGCGGTCTGACCGGCGAAATGGAGATGAACAATTGGGGATGGGACGGCGCATGGCGTGAGCAGAAATATTATGCGACGTTCAGGTTTGCCGATATCAACGGGGATGGCAAGGCCGACTTGTGCGGCCGCGATGCGGACGGCATTATCTGCCAGCTTTCGACGGGACGTGCGCCGTTCGGGCAGGAAATCCGCGGCCCCGCGTGGTCGGATGCGAACGGCTGGGGCGGTTACGACAATTATTCGACCATCATGTTCGGCGATTTGAACGGGGACGGCAAAGACGACGTTTGTGCCCGTGCCGATGCCAAAGTGACGTGCCATCTGTCGACGGGCGACAGCTTTAATGGCGGTGAATACCACATCGATGCCTTCAGCGATGCCAATGGTTGGAACAGGCCCGATCACTTCCGGACGCTGCGCATGGGCGACATCGACGGCGACGGGCGCATGGATATTTGCGGTCGCGGCGTGAACGGCATCCAGTGTTTCCTGTTTAACGGCGAAGGCTTCACGGAAGTGGCGGGACCGGGCTGGAAAGATACAGACGGATGGCCGGATCCTCGCTATTACTCGACATACCGGCTGGGCGGCCCCTTTGGCAATCCATGCAGCAAACGCGAAGAAATCTGTGGTGACGGCATCGACAACAACTGCAATGGACAGGCTGATGAGGATTGCCCGCCGCCCTGTGTGCCTTCGGATGAGGTTTGCGACGAACTCGACAACGATTGCGATGGCGAAGTCGATGAGGGTCTCGATTGCCGACCGGAACCGGTCTGCGAGCCGAGCGACGAAGTCTGCGATGGCCTCGACAACGATTGCGACGGCGACACGGATGAAGACGGCGTCTGCGACAATCCGCCCGACAATCCCAAACACGAATGCGATTCCGAGGAAACTTGCGAGGGTGCGCTTACCGTGGACGTCATTTATGACGAAGACTGTGGCTGCAGCACGCATCGCGAGCCGACTTCGCATGGCGGCCTGGCCTGGCTGTTGAGCATTCTGGGCATGCTCGGTCTCATGCGCATGAGGCGGAAAGACATTCGGAAGTGAGGCGCGGTTCACGCGTCATTACATGAATTGACTTTTGGATTGGCCCCCGTTTCTGGTATAAGAAACAATTTTTGGCGCGGGCTATCGGCTGGCGCCGATACGCCCTGCGTGGCGGCCTATGCTGCGCATACGCCCGCCGGAGCCGCCTCGCTATGTGCAGGAGGCACATACGCGGGCGGCGACTCATTCATAACCAGATACTAACCTGATACACGAAACAATATGGCACAGCTTGAGTTACCATTCATAAAAATAGAGAAGAAACAGGTAAAGTTTCGATTCATTGATCTATTTGCAGGAATCGGCGGTATGCGGTTGGGATTTGAGGCTGCTGGTGGAGAATGCGTTTACTCGAATGAATGGAACAAGTACTGTCAGATTACATATAAAGCAAATTTTGGTGACACGCCTGAAGGTGATATTACAAAAGTTGAAGCATCATCGATACCAGAACATGATGTGTTAGTTGCCGGCTTTCCATGTCAGCCTTTTTCGATAGCTGGTGTTTCCAAAAAGAATAGTTTAGGACGTGCGACTGGTTTTCAGGACAAGACACAGGGAACCCTTTTTTTTGATGTGTGTAGAATTATAAAAGAAAAAAGGCCAAAGGCTTTTTTGTTGGAAAATGTCAAAAATCTAGTCAGTCATGACAAAGGACAAACCTTTAAGATTATTCTCGAGTCATTAGATGAATTGGGCTATAAAGTGTTTTATCAAATTTACGACGGTCAATTATATGTTCCACAAAATAGGGAGAGAATACTTATCGTGGGATTTGATTCAATGCGATATTGAGATAATATAGATTTTTCTTTT
>JAZODZ010000496.1:0-2547 GCA_045597285.1 Myxococcota bacterium | reverse complement strand
CATCTCATAAGCGAGGTTGTCGGCAATATCTAATTGTTGAACACCATCCATCTCCCAGCAAACGATGTCATTTTCAGGATAGTTAAATTCGGACAAATCACATTCCAATAGTTTGTCAAACGGATAATCGCCCAGAAGGCTATAATAACTTTTCGACGGATATAATGAATCTGAGCGATATTTTATCAGACTATCCATACTGTGCGAAATTTTACGTCCGTCTGCGAATTCGAGGCGAATAGTCTTGCCCCGATTCACTTCGTAGTCAAAATAATCCCATTCGATTTCTCCGAAAGCCCCTAATTTATATTCTTCAAACAGACCAGGGACATCCTTTAGTGGACTAAAGAATTCTGGTTTGTATTCGATAAGTTTTTCCACATTGACAATAACTTCTCGACCATTATCAAATTGAATATGAAAATTTGGATAGCCAAGGGATTTGACCATGCAAATCTCATGATGACGATCATTCGTAAATAAACCATTTCGCCTGTAATGCTTGCGTACAATCTTCACAATTAAAACTCCTCGATTGAAAAACTGTCCATAACCGATGCTTGAAATACATTCATTTACCCGGAATTACGCTACGGTTCATCCCAGGTTGAGACATTTGCCCTTTAGGGCGATTTTACAGCATATATCGATGGTTCTCGTATTACGTATATTCACGCTCGTTTAACAGAGCCATGATATTTGCCGCTGTATTATATATCGTTTCAACGTGCTTACATATTGATAACTGAGGAATTTCGCACATCCCATAGGGATGCCTTCGATCCCAGCATGGCGTATGACGTAGTTTTAAACGACGGCATCGCGCAGCGGCTATCGATTGCGGGTGATACGCCTCACCACACAAAAAAAGGCATCTCATCGATGCCTTTTTCATTTCAATTAATCGTCGCCGTCGTCGTCCTTTTCGGGTTTGGGGAATTTGACGAGTTTATCCACCGAATTCGGCAAGCCGCGATAAGTCACTTTGAGCATGGCGGAATCTTTGAGGAAATCGATATGTCCGACTTCGACGCTGACGATGTCGAGGCCCGTGCGGTCTTTTAAATCGGCGACCATTTCGTCGTATTTGTCGGTCTTGATGAGGTCGATGCGATCATACTGGACGAGTTTTGTCGCAATACCATGCTTGCCACGGAACAGCTCGCTAAAACCTATACACGCTATGAGAAGCACGTTCGCGGCACCGATGCACCACGGATCGAGATCACCAATCATCGCGTTGACGACCGAAAGCGCGATCAACACGAAGAGATACGTCATTTCGCGAACCGGCATCGATTCCGTTCGGTAACGGATAATGCTGAAAATGGCGAACAAGCCGAGGGCAAATCCGGTCTTCATCGTGGCATCGTTCAACACATAGATGAGCATGAAAATGCTCATGCTCATTAGAATGAACGTAAAGCAATAATCGAGGCGCTTGCTCTTGGGATAGTAGAACGTGCGCATGATGATGATCGAAACGACGAGATTGACGCCAAAGGCGATTAAAAGCATCATGAGTGCAGACATGGGATTCCTTTGAAGTAGGCCATTGTGATTAGTATGGTTTGCTGTTGAGTTTTATCAGTTTTCTGAGGCGTTCTTTGAAGAGGTTCTGCTTGATGTGGCTGTCAGTAAGGGCATACCCCATCGCGTATTTGCTAAACCCTTCGGTATGAATATGCATGCGCATGAGCAGGTCGTGCATCGGCGACGGCGTGCGTCCGTCGCGCTTGAGTTCGATAATCGCGAGCCCTTTCAGATTGCGTTCGACATCGTTGGCAAGATTGTGGAAATGCAGATCCGTGTCGATCGTCAGGCGTTCGGTCATGCCTCGATTGACGAGCGTGAGGCGTTTGAACCGGTTCTCGATTTGTGGCGTCAGTTCCTCAGGGGCAAAAAGCGCGTGTTTTTTCAAAAATTCACGCGTGTTTTCATCGAAGAGAAAGGTTTCCTTGTCCTCTTCCTTAATCTTGATGCGCTTTTTGTTTGTCCTGCCGTGATTGTTTTTGTTTTTGACTTCGAAGAAGGACAGATTCGACGAGACATAGGTTCGGAAACGGATTTTTTCGCGTGTCTTACGCCCGTTCTGATGCGCCAGATACATCTTCTGATCCGGCGTATCGTAATACACCGTATGGTAGGCAATATTGCGCTCGCCATCGACTTCTTGAAGTCGGTAATCCTGAATCGAAAGTTTGAGCAGTTCGACGAGCGATGCGATGGCAACGACGTATTTCGTATCGGTGCGGTTCATCAGCCGGATGTCTTTCATTTCCTCAAGTGTAATCGGATCGAAATCCGGGATTAGTTTTTCGATTTCCTGATATGCAGTCATTGTTCGTCCAATTCACGGGTCACGAAACTGCCGTGACGGCAATCAGAATATGCGTAGTTTGCGTGTCATTCAATCTCTGAAATAATGCGAAATGTATATAGTAATTATTCAGAGATGTTTCCATATAGAGGCGTGCGGTTCGCACGCCTCTTACAGATTAAGGTTATTCTTATTGCGCTACACTCGTTAAACAGAGCTTTGCCGTA
>JAZODZ010000495.1:0-4362 GCA_045597285.1 Myxococcota bacterium | reverse complement strand
TGACGTTGAGGCCGGGGACATCGCGATACCAAAGTGCATACACTTCGGGGCATGTATAGGTCGTTCCGAGGACGCGTTCGTACTGGCCGGTGCTGGAATTGCGGAAGTTCGTCTGGGGCTGAAGGATGGGCTTTCCGTCTTTGTCGAGTTCGTCAAAGACGGTATTCATGCAGTTCTGACCGAGGCATTCGGACTGGAAATCGGGGATGGCACGGTTGGGGGTGAGGAAGTTTTTCGTTCGGTAGGTCGAAGCCGTTTTGCAGGTATCGGGAAGGGTTTTGAAGAGATCTTCCTTGAGGAATCCCGGTGCGGTGCTTGTGCCTTCGTGCCAGCCACGGAAATCGCGGTAAGTGATGGGAAGTGAGATGGTTGGCGGGTTGGGGATGGAGAAATCGGTGCATGTGTAGCCGGGTTCGATTTTGCACGTGCTTGAACAGCCGTCCCCGTTGACGAGGTTTCCGTCGTCACATTGCTCTCCGGCTTCCCAGAGCGTGAGGCCGTCGCCGCATGTGGCGGTACATTTGCCGTCGGTACAGGTAAAAATAGCTTCCTGTTTGCATTCGGGGCTGCAACCGTCGCCTGCTTTGAGGTTTCCGTCGTCGCAGTCTTCATCGGCTTCGACGATGCTGTTACCGCATTCGCCTTGTTTACAGTTCTGGCCTTTTTCATCGCACAGGCAATATGGCTGAATGAGGCATCCCTGGCAGCAGTCAGAGGATTCTTCACAGGATTCGGCACCTTCGAGGATGCCGTTTCCGCAGACGGCTGTGGCGCATGGGGAACCTTGCGTTTCGCATTTCCATCCCAGCTGAACCTGGCACTCGACACAGCCGCCGGACGGTGTGGATGAGCCTTCGTCGCATGTCTCATCTCCGGTGATAATGCCGTCGCCGCAATCATCCTTGAGGCATGGAGCGCCGGGCGTGGGGCAGTACCATCCTGTTTCCCTTCGGCAGAATTTGGAACAGCCGTCGCCGTCATCCGTGTTGGCGTCTTCGCATTCTTCGTTTCCGGCAAGTATTCCGTCGCCGCAGGCCTTGGCAATACAGGGGGTTCCGGGCGTGGGACAGTACCATCCCGGTTCGACGATGCCTTTGTTGGAACAGCCGTCATTCGAATTGCTGTTTCCGTCGTCGCAGTCCTCACCCTCGTCGAGTATGCCGTTTCCGATGGTCGGGGTGCATACGGATTTTCCATTGTCCGTCAGGCATTGGAAGCCTTTTTCGATCAGGCATGAGCTCGAGCAGCCGTCACCGGAGTTGCGGTTTCCGTCGTCGCAGGTTTCGTTCTCGTTCAATTCCCCGTTTCCGCAGAGAATCTGGAAACAGAAGGATTTGCCGTCGACCAGTTTGCAGGCGAAATTCTCTTCCTGCTGGCAGGTGTCGGAGCAGCCGTCACCGCCAGTGGCGTTTCCGTCGTCACAGTTTTCATCGTGGGATATGATGCCGTCGCCACAGTAATTGACGCGCTGGCAGTTACTGTTGCATCCGTTGTATTGGGCAGACGTGTCGGTTTTTCCAGAGTCGCACTGTTCGCCGTTCTGGATATCGATTTGATCGAGGAAGCCGTCGCCACAGTAGTGAGCCCATCGGCAGTTTGGTGCGCAGTAACCGACACCGTATTCAGCCGGATAGGCGTCGTCGCAGTCTTCGTCGTCCTGGACGGTTTCGTTGCCGCAGGTTTCTTTGGCGCAAGGCTGTCCGACGATGGGGCAGTGCCATCTGGATTCGATGGTGCACGCGTCGGAACAGCCGTCTTTGTTGTCGTTGTTGCCGTCGTCGCATTGTTCGCCATCTTTGAGTTTTCCATCACCGCAGCGCGGGAGTTCGGTACAGGAACCGCCTGTTTCCGGGCATGACCAACCGTCTTCAAGGGCGCAGTTGTCAGAGCAGCCGTCGCCGCTTGCAGTATTCCCGTCGTCGCATGATTCGCCGGACTCGACCTTTTGGTTGCCGCATTTGGGCGTGGGTGATTGTTTTGTACAACTCCCGCCGGTATTGGGACATTCCCATCCGGGTTCGGTCTGGCATTTGGAAGAGCAGCCGTCTTTGTTGTTGGTATTGCCGTCATCGCATGATTCGCCGGACTCGACTTTTTTGTTGCCGCATTTGGATTGTTCTGTACAGCTTCCGCCGGTTTCGGGACATTTCCAGCCGTCTTCGGTCTGGCATTCGGATGAGCAGCCGTCGCCGCTGTCGGTATTTCCGTCGTCGCATGATTCGTCCGATTCGACGATGCTGTTGCTACATTTCGGGGTATTGTCGCCGGTGGGATTGTCAGATGTGTCGCCATTGTCACCGCAGGCGCTGAGGGAACCCATGCAGAGCAAGGTTGCAAAAACGAGTGAAATGTTTCGGAATGACATACGGGGCGATGGCGTTAAAGAATACATAGGAATCCTGTCTGAAGGGGGATGGGAAATCATCGAAATTCCGCAGTCATGATAGCAGAGATGGGAGAATATGAAGAAGACAAAGTGAATTATTTGGGTGTCCGGTGCGGGCCAAAATATAGAGCAGGCCGCGCGTATGCCAATAGCGCGGCGGGCACGTCGTATGTCAATAGGCGTGCCGGCAAAAAAAGAAACAAGAGAACACGGGGAGCAGTGCGGAGTTTGCGGACGGAAAAACGAGCAAGTAACGCAGGTTGTCATTACGAGAATGATGTGGTATAAGAGCGCCGCTAATTTGCCCCTCAAAAAAACGGGTGGTGCTAATTCATATTGGAGAATAAAGATGAGAAGAGGTTTTGCTCGATTGTTAATCGGTGCTATGGCGGCAGCGTTTATGATGACGGGGACTGTTGCTTTGGCTCAGGATGTTTCGTTTGCCGAGAAAAAAGAGGCAAGAATAGCCAGCGGGGAAGCTCCGAAAAAAGTAGAGAGAAAGACGCTTGATCAGGAAGAAGGCGCGGGGCCGAAAGTCGACTTCGAAACGGACGAAATGGCTGCCGAAGCCCTTGCGGCTGAGAAGATAGAGTTGCAGCAGGCTGCAATTAAGAAACTTCAGGTGCGTATTAAACAGACCGACGAAGATGACGTCGACAAGCCGAAACTGATGGAACGACTGGGCGACATGCTCTGGCAGAAGGCCCGTTACTATGAATCGCGTGCCTATGATTCGTTGAATGCGGCTAACGAGGCGGGCGCGGCCGGCAATACAGCAAAACAGACGGAACTGATGGCGAAAAAAGCGGAAGATGAGAAGACAAGCCGCGAAGCTCGAGACGAAATGCTCAAGCTTTATAAAGAAATCATCAAATACCATCCGGAATATGAGTCGATCGACAAGATTCGTTATTACATGGCATTCAACCTCGCCGAGATGGGATATGCCGGTGAGGCTTATGCTCAGTACAGCGATATCGTGCGCGAACACACGAATTCGAAGTACCTCCCCGAAGCCTTCCTCGGCATGGCCGAATACACGTTCACGATCGAAGAAGACATGCCGACGGCGTTGCAGCAGTACCAGAAGGTCGTGAACATTGATCCGAAGAGTTCTGCGGCTTCATTCGCCATGTACAAGATGGGGTGGTGCTATTTCAACCTTGGCGAGCCGAAGAAAGCCCTTGCACAGTTCGAGAAGGTTATTCGCGATTCCGAAGGGACGTCGTCGACGCGACGTGGCGACATGCGCAAGGAAGCCATGAAAGACCTCGTGAAGGCCTACAGCTTGTGGGAAGATGCAAAGCCTGCGAATGCGCGTAAATACTTCAAAGGTTTTGCGGCGAACGAGGAGGAAGTCGACAGCATGATGGAACGTCTTGCCCGTCTGTATCAGGAAAACGGCAAGGTCGAAGAGTCGAACTACGTGTACAACAGCCTGATTGCTGCGAACCCCAAGAAATTCAAGATCGTCGGCTATCAGCGCGAAATCATGATGAACGTCGAAACGATGAGCGATCCGAAACGCCTCGCGGAAGAAGTCCAGCGTTCGGTTCTCATCTTCGTCAAGGCGCGTGATGAGAAATATGAGGGTGCCACGCCCGAAGCCGTCAAGGCTGAAAACGATAAATTGCAGGCCTATGCTTCGGATACCGGTAAGTGGTACCACATCACCTATCAGAACACGAAGAACCCGCTGTACTACTCTCTGGCATTCGAAATCTACAAGACCTATCTGGACAATTTCCCCGATGCCAAGGATAACTTCGAGGTCATGTACTACTATGCCGATATGGCTTATTTCCGCAAAAACTATGCGGAGGCCGCGAAAGGGTATGAGCGTGTCCTTGATTTGAACGACAAGGGGCTCGTGGCCAAATCCGAAGAACACGATGAGATGCTCAAGGATGCCGCGCATGGTGCGGTTCTGGCCTATGACTTTTTGATGTCTGCCAATAACACGGACACGGAAGCAT